>CAZMKX010000497.1:0-3558 GCA_964566375.1 uncultured Myxococcales bacterium | reverse complement strand
CTATCAGGCAGCAGTTCGGCGCGGCGGCGGGCAACTACGCCGTGAGCCCCGTCCACGCGGGCGGACCGAACCTCGAAGCGATGCTCACGCGCGCGGCGCTCGCCGGCGGGGAGCGAGTGCTCGACGTCGGATGCGGTGCGGGCCACACGGCGCTCGCCTTTGCGCCGCACGTCGCCGAGGTCGTCGCGCTCGACATGACACAGGAGATGCTCGACGAAGCTTCGCGGCTCGCCTCGCAGCGCGGGCTCGCGAACGTCGCCTTCCAGCGCGGCTTCGCCGAAGCGCTTCCCTTCCCAGACGGCTCGTTCGACGTCGTCACCTCGCGTTACTGTGCGCACCACTACGGTGACGCCGCGCGCGCGACGCGCGAGGCCTCCCGCGTTCTGCGCCCGGGAGGGCGCTATCTGCTCGTCGACGTGATCGCGCTCCCCGACGGCGTGCAGGACACGTACTTGAATGCGCTCGAAGTGCTGCGCGATCCCTCCCACGTCCGCGACTACAGCGCCGCGCAGTGGCAGGCGATGTTCGCCGACGCCGGTCTCGCGCCGGAGCTGGTCGCGCAGTGGAAGCTCCGGCTGGAGTTCGAGCCGTGGCTCTCGCGGATCGGCACCCCACGCACGCTCGCCGAGGGTATCCGCTCGCTCATGGACGCCGCACCGCGCGAGGTGCGCGAGGCGCTCGAGCTCTCGCCCGCGACCGGCTACGACTTCACGATACCCGTCGCGCTGCTCGAGGGCGTGCGCCGCTAGAGGCCGGGGCAAGCGTATACTGGCGGCATGCTGAAGTCGCTGAAGCACGAGGTCTGCGCCGCGATCGATGCGCTCGCCCCGGACCTGCTCGCGGTCTCGCACGAGATCCACGCGCACCCCGAGCTCGCCTTCGAGGAGGTGCGCGCGTCCCGCCTGCTCGCGGAGACGGCGCGCAAGCGCGGCCTCGACGCGAAGCTCGGAGCCTTCGGCCTCGAGACCGCGATCGAGGCCGAGTTCGGCGCGGTCGCGATGCCGACGGTCGCGCTGCTCTCGGAGTACGACGCGCTGCCCGGGATCGGTCACGCCTGCGGGCACAACATCATCGCGACCACCGCACTCGGCGCGGCGCTCGGCCTCGCCGCGCTCGGCGCGCGCCTGCCCGGTCGCGTGCGCTGGCTCGGCACGCCGGCGGAGGAGCGCGGCGGCGGCAAGGAGATCATGGCGCGAAACGGCGCGTTCGAGGGCACCGACGCCGCGCTCATGGTCCACCCCGCGGGCGTGAACCTGGCGACCATGCCCACGATCGCGATCGCGGAGCTCGAGGTGACCTATCGCGGTGTCGCCTCGCACGCGTCGGCCATGCCGGAACGCGGCGTGAACGCGCTCGACGCGTTGGTGATCGCGTACCAGGCGATCGGCGCGCTGCGCCAGCACATCCGCCCGACGGAGCGTCTGCACGGGATCATCACCGACGGAGGCCAGGCGCCGAACATCGTCCCCGAGCGCGCCGCCGGCCGCTTCTACGCGCGCGCGGCGAACGCGGCGCAGCTCGCGGAGCTCAAGCCTCGCGTGGAAGGCTGCTTCCGCGCGGGCGCCGAGGCCACGGGCGCTTCGCTCGAGCTCGCCTGGGGTGACGTCGACTACCTCGACCTCAACACCTCGTGGCCGCTCGCGCGCCGCTACCAGCTGAACGGCGAATCGCTGGGCCTCACGTTCTTCCCGTACGACAAGCTGCCGTCGGGAATGCAAGGCAGCACCGACATGGGAAACGTCAGCCATCGCGTGCCGTCGATCCATCCGATGATCGCCGTGGCGCCGCTGCACGTGTCGATCCACAACGCCGAGTTCACCCGGTACGCGGGCTCCGAGTCGGGAGACCGTGCAGTGCTCGACGGCGCGAAGGCGCTCGCGATGACGGCGCTCGATTTCTTCTGCGACGCGGAGCTGCGCGACGAGGTCTCGCGCGCCTTTTCCGCGAGCTTGCCCGAGAGCCGCTAACCGAGCGAGCGCGCTCGCAGGATCTCGCGCGCGGCGTTCCGGCCGGGTGCGCCCATCACGCCGCCACCGGGATGTGTAGCCGATCCGCACATCCAGAGTCCGTCGACCGGCGTGCGATGCGGCGCGAGGCCCGCGCCCGGTCGCCCGAAAAGCAGGCGATCCGGAGTCATCGCGCCGTGGAAAATGTTGCCGCCGGTGAGTCCGAAGATCCGCTCGAGATCCGGCGCGGCGAGCACCTCGACCCGCTCGATCGACGCGGCAAAGCCCGGCGCCAGCGCTTCGACGGCGGCAACGACGCGATCGCGCATCGCGTCGCGCACCGCAGGCCAGCTGGGATCCGCCTTCGGGAGCACGGGCGCGTACTGCGCGAAGATCGACGCGACGTACTTGCCGGGCGGCGCGAGCGTCGGGTCGAGCAGTGACGGGATCGTGAGCTCGACCACCGGAAGCTCGCTGACGCCGCCGCCGGCCGCGTCGCCGAACGCGCGCTCGATCGCGTCGAGATCGACCGGCCCGACGTGGATCGTCCCGCCGAGGGGAAGCGCGTCGCGATCGCGAACGCGGAAATCAGGCAGCGCGCCGAGCGCGAGATTCAGCTTCACGACCGGACTGCGATGGTCGGCACCCGGAAAGTCGCGTGCGAGGGCCGCGTCGTCGACGAGCCCGGCCGTGCGCGCGAGGTCCATGCCCGAGACGACACAGTCCGCGTCGAGCGTCTCGCCGCTCGCGAGCGCGACGCCGCGCGCGCGACCGTCGCGACACC
The DNA here is from genome assembly GCA_964566375.1 of uncultured Myxococcales bacterium. Classification (GTDB taxonomy): domain Bacteria; phylum Myxococcota_A; class UBA9160; order SZUA-336; family SZUA-336; genus VGRW01. Next base: position 828 of record CAZMKX010000497.1, on the reverse strand, counting down.
GGATCGCGATGACCTCGGCGTCCGTGCGGAGCGAGGCGCCGGCCTCGCGCGCGGCAGCGGCGAGGGCGTCGGAGAGCGCGCCCATTCCTCCGGCGACGTACGCCCACACCCCGCGTCGCCCGCCGAGCGTTCCCATCACGTGGTGGAAGAGTACGTACCCGGTACCGGGCATGGACGGCGCCGCGAACGCGCCGATGATCGCGTCGGTCGCGAGCGTCGCACGCAGCGGCTCCGACTCGAAGAACTCCTCGAGCAGCGGTCGCGCGGGCCCGATCAGGAGCCGCAGCGTCTCCGGAAGGCGCTTGCCGATGCGCAGCCCCGCGCGGCCGAGACGCGCCCAGCGGCCCAGATTGCGCGGAGCGAGCCCCGTGAACGAAGGTGCCGCGTCGTCGAGGAGCGGCTCGACCGCAGCAGCGACGTCTTCCAGCCAGTGTTCGAAGCCCGGCCAGCGCTCGGCGTCGCGCCTCGAGAAGCGCTCGATCTCGGCGACGTCGCTCGCCGTGCCGCCGCCCAGCACCAGCGCACGGCCGTCGGCGAGCGGCGTGATCGAGGCCGGGGAGCGCGGCAACAGGCGCAGCCCGTAACGCTCCAGCGCGAGCTCGCGCGCGATCACCGGGCGGAAGAGCGAGAGCACGTACGCCGCGCGCGAGACGCGGTATCCGGGCCAGAGCTCTTCGGTCACGCACGCGCCGCCGAGTCGGTCGCGGCGCTCGAGCAGCGTCACGGCGACGCCCGCGCGCGCCAGGTACGCAGCGCAGACCAGGCCATTGTGTCCGCCGCCGACGATCAGCGCCCGGCGCGTCATTCAGCGCGCGGGCTTGTCGACAC
>CAZMKX010000496.1:0-3567 GCA_964566375.1 uncultured Myxococcales bacterium | reverse complement strand
GGATCGAGCGGGACGCGATCCTCGAGGCCCTGCGCATGACCGAGGGCAACGTCACGCGCGCGGCGCGCAGTCTCGGCCTGTCCCGGCGCGGGCTGCAGCTGAAGATGAAGGAGCTCGAGATCGAGCGCGGCGGGGAGTCGTAGCGCCGGAGGCGGAGTCTGCGTGGAGCGGGCAGACCGCTTGCAGACGTCCCGACGGGCGCGGCTAGCGCTTCGGTCCGAGCTTCTCCTTCAGCTTCTTCGCGACCGACGGCGGCACGAACTCCGAGACATCGGCGCCGAAGCGCACCAGCTCGCGCATGCGCGAGGCGCTCACGTAGAACCAGCGCTCGCTCGTCATCAGGAAGACGGTCTCGAGGTCCGGGAACATGTGGTGGTTCATGAGCGCCATCTCGAACTCGTACTCGAAATCGGCGAGCGCCCGAAGGCCGCGGATCACGATGCGCGCGCCGATGCCGCGCAGATACTCGACGAGCAGGCCCGAGATGACGTCGATGCGAACGTTGGGAACGTCGAGCGTGGCCTCGCGCACCAGCGCGATGCGCTCGTCCAGGCTGAAGGTGCCCCCGCTCTTGTCGACGTTGACCGCCACGGCGACCACGACCTCGTCGAAGAGCCGGGACGCGCGAGCGATCAGGTCCAGGTGACCGTTCGTGATCGGATCGAAGCTCGCCGGGTACACCGCAACGCGTCGCTCGGTCATGCAGAAGCCTCACTCGTGACGGCCGGAGCGGCCGCGGATTCCCACCAGTCGAACGCCGTCTCGCCGTAGCGCTTGCTCCCGCGCAGGGCGAGCCGGCTCGCGGCCTCGTCGGGCTCCGTCCTCGCGGAGCGCTCCGTCACGACCACGGCTTCGGGGTTCAGCACCTCCGCGAGCGCCGTGTCGGCGAGGAGCCGAGAGAGCGGATCGCCGTCGTAGGGCGGATCGGCGAGCACCAGATCGAAGGTGCCGAGCTTCGCGGCGATCGGCCGCAGCCCGCGCGAGAGGTCCGCTTCGACGACGCGCGAGCGGTCGCGGAGGCCGAGCTCGTCGAGGTTCCGTCGCAGCACCTGGAGCGCGGACCGGGCGCGCTCGACGAAGACCGCCTCGCGCGCACCCCGCGAGAGCGCCTCGATTCCGAGGGCGCCCGTCCCGGCGTAGAGATCGAGCACACGCGCGCCGTCGACGCTGGGACCGAGCCAATCGAAGAGCCCCGCGCGCGCGCGGTCGGAGGTCGGCCGGGTGTCCTGGCCCGCGACCGTGTGAAGTCGCCGGCTCCGAAGCTCTCCGGCAACGACGCGCATCGACACTCGCCCCCGCATCCCGACTCGAACGGCGAGGACCGTATCAGCCGGCGCACGCGGTGGTCAACTCGCCACGCCGACCTACACCGATTCGCGGATGGCGCATGCGCCGGCAAGCGTGGCGCAACCGTCTTGAACCGTCGTCAACGTTCGCTAGCATGCCCCGCGCGCGATGACATGGCACGGTGTCACGAGTGTTCCCCGTGCCAACGATCGAGTCGAAGTCTCTCGAGGAAAGCGAAGCGAAAGGAGCCTTGCATGGCAGCACGGAAGGTCAAGAAGAGCGCGAAGGCGACGAGCGCCGGGGTTCCGAAAGCGGTACTCGAGAAGCAGAAGAAGTTGATTCCGATCCGCCTCGCGCAGGTTCGCGGCGAACGGTCGCAGCGGTCGTTCGCGCGCGAGCTCGGCGTGTTCCAGCAGAACGTGAACCGCTACGAGAGCGGCACCACCCCCCACGCCGATTTCCTGATCACGCTGGCCGTTCGCGAGGGCATCTCGCTGGATTGGCTGCTCCTGGGCGCAGGCCGGGCGAAGAAGTAACGGCCGCGCTCCGGGGTCTGCGGAGCACCTCTCCCACCCTTCGGTGCCCCGGAAGGGAAGTGCGCTTCCCTATGGCGAGGGGGGCGCTGCGTGTTCGTGCGCGCGCAGCGCTCACTTCCATCCCGCCGCCGCCGCTCGGGTTGCCGACGCCGAGCGCGCCCGCGGCACGGAATTTGTAGCCCTCCCCTCCCGCGAGGCCGACTCGTTGGAGGGTGCGAATGCACGTCTTTCTCGGTGCCCTGGTGGTCCTCCTGAATCTGGCGGACAACGCCACGACGTTCCTCTGTCTGAGGGCTCCCGTTCAGGGCTACGAAGTGGTCGAGGCGAACCCCGCCGCCGCGTGGCTCTTCGACGCGATCGGCCTGATGCCCGGACTGGTGCTCGAGATGGCGGTGACGACCGCCGCGATCGCCTTCCTGGTCGCGACGTCGCGGATTCCGCCGCGCGTGAAGCTCGTCCTGCTGGTGATCCTCGCCGCGCTACCCGCATGGGCGGCGGTGAACAACTGGTTGGTGATTCGCGCCACCGGCCTGCCGATCGCGTGGAGCTGAGCCGATGAAGATTCGACTCGTGATTCTCGCCAGCACGGTCCTGCTCTCGGGCGCGCTCTCGTGCTCGGTTCCGAGACCCGACGCCGGAGCGTCGTCCCTTCCGTCGGTCGCCGCCCCGGCGGATTCCCGCCCGGCCGTCCGAGACCCGGCCGATGCCGTCGAAGCGTTGCTCGCGCGTCACCTCACGGGCCTGGCGCCTTTCGAGGTGCGCCGCGCGGCAGAGGCGGTGATCGCGGAGGCGGAGCGCAACCGCCTCGACCCGGCACTCGTGCTCGCGGTCATGCACACCGAGAGCGGCTACTACAATTTCGCCCGCTCGTCCGTCGGCGCGCTCGGCCTGATGCAGATCATGCCCGAGACGGGGAAGATGCTCGCGCGGGAGGCCGGCATCGCCTGGCGCGGCCCGGACATGCTCCTCGACCCCGAGATCAACCTGCGGCTCGGAACGCGCTACCTCGCGTCGCTGCACGCGCGCTTCGGCAGCTGGCCACGCGCGCTCGCAGCGTACAACTGGGGCCCGGGCGCGATCGATCGGCGATTGGCCGACGGCGAGACGCTCCCGGTCCACTACACCGATCGCGTCTACTCGCGCCTCGCGCGCCAGTAGGGGCTCAGTCGGCGGCGGGCCCGGCTCCCGACGACGACGCGGCCGAGAGCCCCGCGACGAAGACGTCGATCGCCGCGTCGACGTCGAGCGAGCTGCCGCGCGCGCCGTTGACGATCACCGAGAAGACGAGGAGCGGGCCGTCCGTGGCGCGGACGACACCGGAGAGCGACGCGACGCGCTGCAAGTGCCCCGTCTTCGCTCGCACCGTCTCCTGCGAGTCCTCGAGGCGAGTGGCGAGCGTGCCGTCGCGTCCGCCGATCGGCAGCGACGCCAGCAGCTCCGGACCGAACGCGAAGCGCTTCGACGCGTCGCGGATCAGCGCGGTGAGCGTCGCCGGCGCGATCCGGTTCCGCGGCGACAGGCCCGAGCCGTCCGCGATCACCGTGCCCGCTTCGAGCGACCCGATGCTGCGCAGGTGCTCGCCCAGCGCGCGCGTGCCCTTCTCCCAGCTCGCGGGCGCTCCGTAGAGATCCGCACCCAGGAGCTTCGTCAGCTGCTCGGCGACGAAGTTGTTGCTGTACTTGTCGAGCAGGCGCACCTGCAGCGCGAGCGGCTCGCCGGAGAAGCGGAAGAGCTCGCGCGCCTG
>CAZMKX010000495.1:0-3570 GCA_964566375.1 uncultured Myxococcales bacterium | reverse complement strand
TCTCGGCCGCGCTCCTGCGCGAGCTTCCGCTCGACCGCAACTCCGACGACTTCCTCTTCGACAACCAGGTGCTCGCGGAGATCCTGTGGCGTGGCCACGCGATCGCCGAGATCACCTGTCCGACGCTCTACTTCCCCGAAGCCTCGTCGATCAACTTCTCGCGCAGCGTGCGCTACGGGCTGGGTTGTCTCGCGACGGGCGTCGAGTTCCGCCTGGCGCGCTGGGGCCTGCGCGCGTCCGAGCGCTTTCCGGACCGGGCGGGGTGAGCGCGCGGCGCGCGGCACTCGCAGCCGGTCTCGCCGTGCTGGTGTGCGTCGCGTTCTCGGGCGCGCTGCGGAACGAGTTCGTCGCCTACGACGACGACCTGTACGTGACCGCGAACCCGCTCGTGCTGGGCGGACTGACGGTCGACGGGATCGGTCGCGCGTTCCGCGAGTTCCACGCCGGCAACTGGCACCCGCTGACGTGGTTCTCGCACATGGCGGACGTCGAGCTCTTCGGGCTCGCGCCCGCGCCTCACCACGCCGTAAGCGTCGCGATCCACGCGCTGAACGCGCTGCTCGTCTTCGCGCTCCTCGCGACGCTCACGGGCGCGACCTGGCGCGCCGTAGTGGTCGCCGCGCTCTTCGCCGTCCACCCGCTCCGCGTCGAGTCGGTGGCGTGGGTCGCGGAACGCAAGGATCTGCTCTCGACCGCGTTCGGTCTGCTCGCGCTGCTGGCCTGGGTCCGCTTCGCGCGCGACGGAAGGCCGAGCGCGCGCGCGGCGGCGCTCGCGAGCTTCGCGCTCTCGCTGCTCGCGAAGCCCATGCTGGTGACGCTGCCGTTCCTGATGCTCGTGCTCGACGCCTGGCCGCTCGCGCGCCTGCGCAGCGCGGCCGACGTCTGGCCGCGCGTGCGCGAGAAGCTCGGCTTCTTCGCGCTCGCCGCGGGCTCGTGTCTGGTGACGCTCGCCGCGCAGGCGCCCGCCATGACCCCGGTTCCCCTCGCGCTGCGCCTCGCGAACGCGCTGCTCGCGTACCCGGCCTATCTCGCGCGGATCTTCTGGCCCGACGCGCTCGCGGCGCTCTACCCCTACCGGACGAGTGTGCCGGTCGCGGACGTGCTCGGCGCGGGGGCGCTCGTCCTCGCGCTCACGGCGCTGGGGCTCTGGCAGGCGCGCCGCCGGCCGTGGCTCCTGGTCGGCTGGCTCTGGTTCGCGGGACTGCTCGTGCCGACGCTGGGGCTCGTGCAGGTCGGCGTGCAGGCGTTCGCGGACCGCTACACGTATCTGCCACTCGTCGGTGTCGCGCTCGCGGTCGTCTGGAGCGCGGCGGAGCTCGTCGAGCGAGTGCCGCGCGCGAAGCCGGTCGCGCTCGCGCTCGCCGGGGTCGTGATCGGGATCTGCGTCGCACGCACGCGCGCGCAGGTCGAGGTCTGGCGCGACAGCGTGACGCTCTTCGCGCACGCTGCGGCGGTGACGCGCGACAACTGGTTCGCGCACGCCGAGCTCGGGATCGCGCTCGCGGCCCGCGGCGAGCTCGCGCGCGCGCGGGCGGAGCTCGAGACCTCTCTGCGGCTCCACCCGCGCTACGCGCGCGCGCGGGCGAACCTGGGCGTCGTGCGCGCGCAGGCCGGCGACCCCGAAAACGGGATCGCGGATCTCCGCAGCGCGCTCGCGCTCGACCCCGCGCTGCGCGGCGGCCAGCTCGCGCTCGGGCTCGTGCTCGAGCGGAGCGGCCGCTTCGCCGAGGCTTCGAGCGCCTACCGCGCAGCCCTCGCGCTCGACCCGAACGACCGCGCGGCCGCGCTGCAGCTCGCGCGACTGCTTGCGATCGCTCCCGACGAGCGTCTTCGCGACGGCGACGCGGCGGTCGCGCTCTGCGAGCAGGCCTGCGGCGCGGGCGGCTGCCGGACCGCGGAGGAATTCGACGTGCTCGGCATGGCGCTCATCGAGGCCGGACGACGCGACGAGGCCCTCGCCGCGGCGCAGCGCGCGGTCGAGCTCGCTCGTGCGCGCGGCGATGCGCCGCTCGCGTCGCGCATCGAGTCCCGGCGCGAGAGCTATGCGCGAGGAGAGCCCGTGCGCGTGCGCGCCGCTACGCCGAGCCCTGGCGGATGAGCTCGGCCTCGGGCTCGCCGCTCTCCCAGCGCGCGAGCAGCTTCTCGGGGTCGAAGTCCACGCCGATCGGGTTCTTGCGGAAGGCTCCGGTCTTGAACCAGCCATTCAGCATCTCGACGTCCGAGAAGTTGTCGACCTGCAGCTCGATCCGGTTCCCGTCGGGATCGCGGTAATACAGCGAGGTCGTCGGCCCGTGGTTCACGCACCAGAACGGCGTGATGCCCTTGGCCGCGAGGCGCTTGTACGTCTGCAGGAGATCGCCGAGAGACTGGAACGTGTAGGCAAAGTGCTCGAGCCCGACGGCGTTCTCGGGCGCGTCCGCGAGTCCCGGATTCTGCACGAGCGCGATCCGGTGGTGCTCGTCGTCGTAGGTCAGGAAAGCGATGAAGTCGTTGCGGAAGACCGCCCGCGCGCCGAGCACGGTCTCGTACCAGGCGACCTGCTCGCCGATGCGCTTCGTCTTCAGCACGACGTGCGCGAACTTCACGGGAGGGATCGTTCGGTCGAGAGGCTCGAGCTTGCGGGTCATCCCGTTCTCCTGTGCCCTGCGGATTCCGGGCGAGAAGATGATACGCCGGCGCGCACTCAGCGCGGGGCTGCGGCGGTCGCTCGTTCGGCGCTGGCCGGCGCTTCGCGGTGCAGGCCGGTGCCGGTCACGATCAGCCACAGACCGAGCGCAAGGATCACGGCGGCTGCCTTCTCGAGCCGGTGTCCGCGCAGGAACGTGCGCAGGCTCGGTCGCGTGCTGCGCAGCGCGCGGCGCTCGCGGTAGAACGATGCGATCAGGCGCTCGAGGTCTTCCACGCTCGGTACGAGCCGCAGCTCGCCGTGCCGCGCAGCCGATATCGAACCGCGCTCCTCCGAGACCACCAGGCACAGCGCGTCCGTCCGTTCGGAGAGGCCGAGCGCGGCGCTGTGGCGCGTTCCCAGGCCGTGGGGCAGACCGCTTCCGCGCGCCAGGGGCAGGTGCGCCGCGAAGCGCGTGACCACGCGATCCTCGATCACGACCGCGCCGTCGTGGCCCGGCGAGTGCGGATCGAAGAGGCTCTCGAGAAGCGCGGGAGAAACGCGTCCACCCAGCTCCTCGCCGCCCTGCAGGTGCCGGTCGAGCTTCTGCATTCCGGCCAGCACGACCAGCGCGCCGACCTTCTCGCGCGCGAGGGTGCCGAGCGCCCGGGACAGCACTCCCGATGCGTCGAGGCGCGGCCGGTTGTCGTCGCGCCGGCCCATCGCATACGCGGCGAGCTCCTCGAACGCCTGGCGGAGCTCCTCCTGGAAGATCACGACCAGGACCAGCGCGGCGGCCGCGAAGAAGCCGTGGAAGACCCAGGTCGTGACGTGGAGCTCGAAGATCCGCGCGGTCAGGTACAGGAGCCCCAGCAGGCCCATGCCGAGCGCCACCAGCGCGGCTTGCGATCGGCGCAGCCAGGAGATGCCCGCGTAGAGCAGCGCGGCGATGATCGCGACGTCGA
>CAZMKX010000494.1:0-3570 GCA_964566375.1 uncultured Myxococcales bacterium | reverse complement strand
CGAGGCGAATCGCGACAGCGTGAGGCGGCGCGCAACGCTGCAAAGGAGACCCGGTAATGGCGATCAAGACGATTCTGGTACCGACCGACTTCTCGGAGCACGCCGACACGGCGATCGAGACGGCGGAGGTGCTCGCCAAGCCGGTCTCCGCGCTGATCCACCTGCTCCACGTCCTGCACCTGCCGGTGCAGGCCGTCACGCCCGAGATGGCCGTGGTGCCGGTCGGCTTCTGGCAGGACCTGCGCGCCCACGCGGAGCGGAAGCTCGACGCGTCGCGCAAGGCGATCGAGGCCAAGGGCCTGCGCTGCACGACGGAGATCATCGAGGACATTCCCGGCTTCGCGATCGCCGCGGCCGCCAAGCGCGTGAAGGCGGACCTGATCGTGATGGGCAGCCGGGGCCTCACGGGCTTGAAGCACGCGCTCCTGGGCTCGGTAGCGGAGCGCACCGTGCGCACGTCCGAGTGCCCGGTGCTGACGGTCAAGCACGACGGCACGGGTGCGCTCAAGCTGCGCAAGATCCTGGTCCCGATGGACTTCTCGAAGGCCGCGCACCGCGCGCTCGAGATCGCCGTCGAGATGGCGAAGAGCGCCGGACCCGCCGTGCACGTGATCCTGCTGCACGCGTACTACGTGCCGATCGAGCTCGAGCAGTACCTGGTGCAGCAGGGCGACCTGGTGCTCGAGCGGCTCTCCGAGAGCGTCACGAAGGACCTCGAGAAGATGCTGACCACGCTGCAGGCGCAGGGCGTGTCGTCGGAGTACGTCGCCAGCCGCGGCGCGCCGGAGCACCTGATCGTCGAGTTCGCCAAGGAGAAGAAGATCGACCTGATCGCGATGGGAACCCACGGACGGCGCGGGCTCACGCACCTGCTTCTGGGCAGCGTCGCCGAGCGCGTCGTGCGAACCGCGGACTGCCCGGTGATGACGGTCCGCGAAGAGAAGAAGTAGCTCAGCCGAACTTGCCGCGGATGTAGTCCTCGGTCGCGCGGACCCGCGGCTTCACGAAGAGCTCCCCCGTCTCGCCGAACTCGATCACGCGTCCCAGGTACATGAACGCGGTGTAGTCGGAGCAGCGCGCGGCCTGCTGCATGTTGTGCGTGACGATCACGATCGTGTAGCGGTCGGCGAGGCCGCGCATGAGCTCCTCGATCTTCTGCGTTGCGATCGGATCGAGCGCGGAGCAGGGCTCGTCGAGCAGGATGACCTCGGGCTCGACCGCGATCGCGCGCGCGATGCAGAGCCTTTGCTGCTGCCCGCCCGACAGGCCCAGCGCGCTCTCGCGAAGTCGGTCCTTCACCTCGTCCCAGAGTCCCGCGCCGACGAGGCTGCGCTCGACGATCTCGTCGAGCTCCGCGCGCGCCGACACGCCGTGGATGCGGCAGCCGTACGCGACGTTCTCGTAGATCGACTTCGGAAACGGGTTCGACTTCTGGAAGACCATCCCGATCCGGCGGCGCAACGCGAACACGTCCACGTCGGGGTCGAAGATGCTGCGGTCGTGGAAGAGCAGCTTGCCCTCGACGCGCACGCCGTCGATCAGGTCGTGCATGCGGTTGATGCAGCGCAGAAGCGTCGACTTGCCGCAGCCCGACGGTCCGATCAGCGCCGTGATCTTCCGCTCGGGGACGTCGAGGTCGATCTCCTTCAGCGCCTGCGCCTGCCCGTACCAGAGCGAGAGCGCGCGCACGCGCAGGACGGCCTTCTCGAACTCCGGAAGTCGGGCCAGCTCCGGAGATTGCGCCGGCTGCGTCATCAGATCGCGCTCCCGGCGTATTTCCGCCGCAGGTGGTTGCGCACGAGGATCGCCGTCAGGTTGGTGGAGAGTACCACCAGGATCAAGAGGAGCGCGGTCGCGAACACCAGCGGCCGGACGGCCTCGATGTTGGGGCTCTGGAAGCCCACGTCGTAGATGTGGAAGCCCAGGTGCATGAACTTGCGCTCCAGGTGCAGGAACGGGAACTCGCCGTCGAGCGGCAGGCTCGGCGCGAGCTTCACCATTCCGACGATCATCAGCGGCGCGACCTCGCCCGCCGCGCGCGCCATGGCCAGGATCAGGCCGGTCAGCACGCCGGGAAGCGCGGCCGGCAGCACGACACGCCAGAGTGTCTCGAACTTGGTGGCGCCGAGCGCGAGTGAGCCCTCGCGCACCACCCGCGGCACCGCGGCGAGACCCTCTTCGGTCGCCACCACGACGACCGGAACCGTGAGCAGCGCGAGCGTGAGGCTCGCCCACAGGATTCCGCCGGTGCCGAAGGTCGGCGTCGGAAGGGCGTCGGAGAAGAAGAGCGCGTCGATCGAGCCGCCCACGAGGTACACGAAGAAGCCCAGCCCGAAGACACCGAAGACGATCGACGGCACACCCGCGAGGCTGTTCACCGCGATGCGCACGCAGCGCACGACCAGGCCCTGGCGCGCGTACTCGCGCAGATACAGCGCGGTGAGCACGCCGAACGGCGCGACCGCGAGACTCGTGAGCACGACCATCAGCACCGTGCCGAAGATGGCCGGGAAGATCCCGCCCTCGGTGTTGGACTCGCGCGGATCGCCGGCGAGGAACTCCCAGAGCCGCGAGGCGTAGAGCCCGAGCTTTCCGCTCGTGCCGAGCGCGTTCGCGCGCACGGCGCGCACGACGTGTGCGAGCGGGATCGCCTTCTCGCGCCCGTCGGCCGTCCGCATCACGAGCTCGTCCGCGAGCACCTCCGCCTCGCGCGCCGAAAGCGCCTTCGCGGCGTCCTCGTAGCGGGCCTGGCGGTCGGCGACGTCGTGGCCCTGACGGCGCAGCAGCTCGATCTCGCGATTCAGGCCGCGGATCTCGTCCCGAAGCGCGTCGATCTTGTCCTCGCGCTCCTCGCGCTTCGCGCGCACGCGCTCCGGAAGCACGTCCCAAACCGCCTCCGGGCCTTCCGCGATCACGCCGTCGGGATTCCGGATCGACACCGGCGTGCCGTAGAAGCGGCCCCACTCCTCGCGCTCGAGCACGCCGACGTCGGTGGGAAAGCTCTCGCCGCTGATCTGCGCGACATCGATCCAGCGGTAGTCGGAGCCGCCGAGATCGCGATTGCCGACCGCGACGCGCACGCGCTCGCGCGGCTGCCCCTGCTCGTCCGTATCGTGCTCCCGATCGACGATCTCGCCGAGGGCGGTCGAGCCGTCGTCGAGCGCGAGCGCGGCGATGTCGGCCTGCCAGAAGTGACCGAGGCCGTTCGCGGCGACGAGCGCGATCAGGCCGCCGACCAGAAGCAGGTTCGCGGCGAGCGCGCCCGCCGTGAGCGAGATCATCGCGTCACCGCCGAGACCGCGTCGGAAACCGAAGGCCAAGGCTCAGCTCCCCGAGTAGCGCCGCCGAAGGCTCTCGCGCACGAGGTCGGCGGCGGTGTTCAGGACGAACGTGACGGCGAAGAGCAGCAGCGCGGACAGGAAGAGCACGCGGTAGAGGGTCGCGCCGTACGGTGCTTCCGGGATCTCGACCGCGATGTTCGCGGACAGCGAGCGGAAGCCGTCGAACGGGCTCCAGCCCATGATCGGCGTGTTGCCCGTCGCCATCAGCACGATCATGGTCTCGCCGACC
>CAZMKX010000493.1:0-3573 GCA_964566375.1 uncultured Myxococcales bacterium | reverse complement strand
GTCGCGATGTCGATCACCATGCGGTGCAGGCCGCGCGACGGATCGAACGGCGACAGGTCCTGGTGCTTGTGGTCGTAGTTGTCGCAGAGCTCGACCTGGCAGATGCGCTGCGGCGAGGCGTTTCGGAAGACCTCGGCGAGCAGGCCGACCTCGAGGCCCCAGTCGCTCGGGATGCGAACCTGGCGCGCGAGCGCCGTCTTCATCGCGAACTCGCCGGCCAGGGGGTAGCGGAAGCCGTGGATGAACTCGATCAAGGGCAGCTCGCGTCCGAGCGTGCGCTTCAAGGAAAGGATGAGCGGTGTGACGAAGAGGCGCGTCACCCGGCCGTGCAGCCGGTCCGTCGCGCGGCCGTAGTAGCCCTTGCAGTAGTCGTAGTCGAGGTGCGGCGAGAGGATCGGATAGCAGAGTCGCGCCAGGAACTCGCGGTCGTACGTCAGCACGTCGCAGTCGTGGAAGGCGAGCGCGTCGGCGTCGCCGAGGGCGATCGCTGCACCCGCACCGAGCCAGACGGCGCGCCCTTTGCCGTCGGGACCCGGCTCGAGCCCGCTCGCGCGCTGGCGCTCGAGCAGCTCGCCCACGGTAGGGCCGCTGCCCCAGACGCAGACGGCTTCGGGCAGGGAGCGGAAGAAGTCGCGGACGCGCCGGAACTCCTCTGCGTCCTTCGTGCCCGAGACCGAGACGATCACGCGGTGCAGGTACGATACCTCGCGCAGCACCTCGACGATTCCGCGCAGGCCCGGTCCGTTGATCTCGGTGTGCAGGCAAGGCAGCACCAACGCCATCGGTCGCTCGCGCGAGTAGTGCTTGAGCTCGGCCTCGAGCCGCGACAACGACGGCGGGCCCAGCCGGTGCAGGGTCGTGATCACGCCGTTCTGGTAGAAGTCGCTCATCGGGGGGACGCAAGCTTAGCCGCAAAGCCCCTCCGAAGGGAACTGCCGGCCCTCAGCGTCCGCTGGGCTCCAGCTCGTAGGCCTCGGGCAGGTTGCCGGCCAGGAAGCGCTGCGTCTCGGCGTCGACGTCGGTGTAGGCCAGAGCGACCTCCTGCGTGAAGCCGTCGAGCTCGGTCACGCGCACCAGTCGGCCCACGACGGAAACCGTTCGATCGCCGATCGTGAGCAGCACGCGAAGCGATTCACCGAGCTCGACCTCGAGACCGACGCACTGGAAGCGGATGCCGCCGATCGAGACGTCGAGCGCCTGCGCGAGCGCCTCGCGCGTGTCGATGCGCGCGATCGAGACGAGCGACTCCGTGCGAACACGGGGGTACTTTCGGCGATCGAACGTGCTGTCCTTGTCCACGCGGCCCTCTCGACTCCCGTTTCGGTCGGGGCGCGAGAGGGCCTGAAGCGCGAAAGCGGACGCTGGCGAAGGCGTGTCAGAAAAGACGGAGCTGGCGTGGCCCCGCGCCCGGCAGCGCGCGCTCGAACCCGGCCAACGCGAGCCGAAGCCGGCGAACGGGCCGGACACCCGCGTGCGTGCGCGCGAGCAGGGAAAGCGCGGTCTCCGCGAGGGCGCGCGACTCGCCGGTCGCGGCGTCGAGCGTCAGCGTTCGCGACGCGCGCGTCCCGTCCAGGTACGAGACCACGAGCGTGATCGTGCGAGCGGCGCGCCGCTCTCGCGCGAGCGCGATCGAGAGCCGCTCCGCGAGCGCCTCGATCGCCTCGGCGAGCGCGCGCAGCTCGACGCTCGGCTCGTCGAGGGTCTGCTCCTGCGAGAGCGTGCGTGCGCGCGGCTTGGGCGCGAGCTGGCCGCGGTCCGCGCCGCGCGCGTACTCGAGGAACGAGGCCGCACGCGGGCCGGCGAGCTCGGCGAGCCGCTCGAGCGTCAACGCGCGAAGCTCGTCGATCCGGTGTATGCCGTGCTCGGCGAGCCGCCGCGCGGTGGCGGGCCCGAGGCCCCAGATCTCGGTCACGGGAAAGCGTCCCAGGAAGGACGCGACCTCGGCTTCGTCCACGCGCCGGATCCCGCCGGGTCCGGCGTTTCGCGCCGCGAGGACGGCGACGAAGCGCGTCGGGCCGATCCCCGAGACGGCGGCGATGCCGAGCTCCGCCTGCACGCGCACGCACAGCTCGGCCGCGCGGCCGAGCGCATCGGCGGACGCGGGCAGCTCGAGAAAGGTTCCGTCCAGGCCGAGCTCCTCGAGGCGCTCGCTGTCCGCGCGCAGGATCTCGCGCAGCTCGGCCACGACCTCGCGGTAGCGCTTGAGCCGCGTCTTGCGGAACGCTGCATCGGGACAGAGCTCGAGCGCGCGGCGCGTCTCCATGCCCTCGTCCACGCCGGCTGCGCGCGCCTCGCGACTCGCGCCGGTGACGACACCTCGTTTGCCCGGATCGCCGCCGACGATCACCGGTCGGCCGCGGAGCGCGGGATCGTCCGCTTGCTCGACGGCCGCGTAGAGACCCGGCACGAGGATGAATACGATCATGGGTCCGCGGGGTGCAGCTCCCAGGTTCCTCTTTGATGATAGGAGACGTCGCTCGCGTGCATCCAGAGCGGGCGCGGCCGTCCCGCGAGCCAGTCGTCGAGCGCGTCCGCGTAGTGCGCCGATCCGGGATGTCCCGATTGTCCGCCGGCGAGCCCGAAGAGTGCGTGATCCGGATCGCCAAGATCCACCGCGTAGCGCAGCGCCGGCCCGAGCTCGATCTCTCGGGCGGGAAGCTCGCCGCTGTACATCGTCCAGACCGAGTCCGGATCGCCCGGCGCCGCGTGCGGGCCGCTGCCGAGACGATGCCCGACCCAGGCGAGCGGTCCGCGGCCGAGTCGCTCGAACGCGTGCTCGAGACGCAGCGCGTGAACCTCGCCCCAACCCCAGCGCTTCGGGTTCGCCGACACGTTCGTGCGCATGAAGCTCCAGGTCTCGTCGAGCGCCGCCTCGAGCGAGCTCGCGAGCTTGTCGTCCGCGACGCGGTCGAGCGCGCGCGCGAGCGCGACGCCCGAAGCCGGCTCGGCCTGTGCGAGAAGCGCCCGAGAGCCCTCGCTGAGCCCGAGACCTTCGAGGAGCTTGCCCGCGAGTCGCTGTCGGAACACGTGGTACACGGACGCGCCGACCGAATCGGTCGCCGTGGATCCGTCCCAGGCGAGCAGAAGCGTGCGCACCTTCTGCGCCGCGCTCGAGGCCGGTGCCGCCTCGCCGAGCAGCCGCTTCACCGAGACGGGTCCGCGACGCGATACGGTGTCGCGCTGGATCGCGACCAGGTCCTCGACATCGAGCAGGCCGGGACGAGCCAGGAGCTCGCGCACCCGCTCCGCGCCGCCCTGGCTGCTCCACAGCCACGCGACCGGCGTCTTGAACGACGCGCCGTCCGGGTGTGGCGAGACGACCTGCGCGCCCAGGCTCCCACCGTAGCTCGACGGCAGCGTGTCGAAGTCGGCCGTACCGCGCCAATCGTAGTAGAGCGACGCGCCCGCGAGCGGAAGCAGGCCGGTGTCGATCGAGCGCACCGGCAGATCGCCCGCGACCTGCGTTCCCGTGGCGCCCGTCGCATCGGCGTAGAGGAACGTCGCCGCGGGCGCGCGCACGTCGCGCAGCGAATCGCGGAAGCAGGACCAGTCGCCGCAGCGCTGCAGGCGCAT
>CAZMKX010000492.1:0-3580 GCA_964566375.1 uncultured Myxococcales bacterium | reverse complement strand
CCCGCGCGCGCCATCGCGTCCTGCAGGCGGAGCACGGCGGCGGCGGGCGCGGCCGCGCCGTCGAGAGCCCACGACAGGCCGCCGAAGGCGATCATGCTCGTGCTGACCGCGGCGCTCGCGAACGTGATGAGCGCGCCCAGCGGGAGCGTTCCGTTCGCGGCGTCGTTCCCGAGCGCGGCGAAGACGATCCCGTTCGCGGCGAGCACGAGCAGGAGGCTCCACAGCACGGGCCGCTCGCGCAGCCGCGTCGCCGCCCACTGCAGCTCGAAGAGCTGCCGTCGCCGCGCGCGGAAACGCTCGATCGTCCAGTCGGCGAGCCCGAACAGGCGCAGCTCCTTCGCCGCCGGTGGATCCACCGCCAGCCGGTAGGCGTACTCGGCGTGGCGCTGCGCTTCGCGAACCGGCTCGGTGTTGCGGTCCTTCCAGACGCCGCTCTCGCGCAGCAGCCAGTGCGTGCCGAGCCAGGCACCCGCCAGCACGAGCGGCGCCCACCACGCGTAGCCGAAGAGCAGTGCCGCCGCGGCGAGCCCGCCGACGAGCTCGACGAGCCCGATCGCGATGAAGTCCATCGAGATCGCGAGTGGCGGCCCGCTGATCCCGAGGTCGAAGTTGCGCGCCATCGCCAGGTCGTTCGTCAGCTCGGGGCTCTCCAGGTGCCCCATGCCCGGCGGCCGAACGGTCGCGATCGTGAGCCGGTCGTAGAGCCAGGCCGCGGTGCGGCTGCCGAGATTCGCGCCGACGGCGTGGTGGATCGGCGCCAGGACCTGCAGCCCTACGAAGGCGACACCGACCAGCGTGAGCGGCGCTGCGAGCTCGGCCGCGCCGCCGCGTTGAACCGCCGACACGAGCTCGCCCATGGCGATCGCGAAGAGCGCGGGCAGCAGCCCGCGCGCCACGAGCAGCACCCACCACGCCGACGCGAGGACTGCATCGGCGCGCGGCAGGACGCGCGCGAAGACGAGCTCGTTGCGCGCCCGCAGGCGATCGAGCATGGCTCGTGCTCCTCGGGCGGGATGATCGCACGAACTTCTGCCGCCTTGGGAAGTGGATTGCGACGCGAGCGCGCGCGATCCGCTATAAGGCCGGCAGGGGAGAAACTCGATGTTGCGTGGTTGCGTGCTCGCGCTGGTCGCGGCGTTCGTCGTATCGCTCTCGGGCTGCGTGACGGTGACGGAGATCGCAGCGGCGACCTCGGAGCACGAGAAGCTGCTGGAGACGGCGGGCTTCAAGGTCAAGGCCGGCGATACACCGGAGCGGATCGAGGCGCTGAACTCGCTCGCGCCCGGCAAGATCTCGCGGCTCGGCCGCGGCGGCTCGATCTACTACGTCTACGCGGACCCGTCCGTGTGCCGCTGTCTCTGGGTCGGGAACGAAGAGCAGTACCAGCGCTACCGCCGCCTCGAGACGGAAGTGCTGGTCCCCCACATCGACCTCGTCGGCGTCGACGCCGAGCCCGAATGGGCGCTCAACATGGAGCCCTGGTAGGACGTTCCAGCTGGTAGGCTGACACCTGCGGAGACCGCGGATGTCGGGATTGCTGCGCCGGATGCTTGCGATCGTGCTCGGGATCATCGGCCTCGCCGATACGGCCGGCGCTGCGATGACCATCATCGTGCAGAACGGGAACGCGGCGGGCGCCGGCTTCAACGATCCCACGCCGGCGGCGCCCGTCGGCGGGAACACCGGGACCACCCTGGGGCAGCAGCGGCTGATCGCGCTCCAGTCCGCGGCGAACCTGTGGGGCGCCACGCTCACGAGCGTGCAGCCGGCGATCGTGCTCGTCACGTACAGCTCGGCGGCGAGCTGCACGTCGCCCGAGCCTGCCACGGTCACCTTTCCGACCGTCCACCGGAACTTCGCCGGCGCTCCGCGCGCGAACGTCAACTACCCGGCCGCGCTCGCCAACAAGCTCGCGAACACGGACCTGAGCCCGGGGACCAACGACTTCGACGTGCAGGTCTGCATCCCCGGTGGTGCGCCGTATCTCGGGCTCGACAACAACCACGGCACGCAGATCGATCTGGTGGGCGTGTTCGTGCACGCCTTCGCGCACGGGTTCGGCTTCTGGAACGCGACCGCTGCCAACGGCGGTGACTTCGTCGGCGGATTTCCGTCCCTTTGGGACGTGTTCCTGCTCGACACCGACACCCACAAGCTCTGGTCGGCGATGACCCTGGCCGAGCGCCAGGCATCGATGCGCAACTCCGGCAAGGTCGTGTGGACGGGCGCGAACGTCTCCGCCGCGGTGCCAGTCGCGCTCGCGCTCGGTGCACCGCGCGTGACGATCGGCGGTCCCGAGGCCGGCGCCACCGCGAACCTCTACGGTGTCGGAAATGCGACGTTCGGAACCGCGCTCGGCCCGGTTTCCGTGACCGGGCAGCTTCTGCCCGCGCTGCGACTGCCCAACGGACTGGGCGGCGCGTGCGACGCTCTGGATCCGCTCGACGCCCTCGCGCTGCTGGGCAACGTCGCGCTGATCGAACGCGGCGGCTGCGCGGACGCCGTGCAGGCGAAGAACGTCCAGAACGCCGGTGCGATCGCCGCGGTGCTGATCGAGGGCTCGAACGCGACGCCTGCGCCCGCTCCGACAGGAAGCGATCCTGCGGTCTCGATTCCGACCGTCGCGCTCGCGCGCGCGGACGGCTATGCGATCGCGGCACGGATGACGCACCGCGGGCGCCGGGCGTCGGGCGTGACCGCGTCGCTCGGAACCGACCCGACGCAGTATCTCGGTGCGGATCCGCTGGGCCGCGCGATCGTCTACACACCGATCGGTGGCGGAACGACGATCCTCGGTCACTGGGATCCGCGCGCGACGCCGAATCAGCGCATGGAGCCGACGATCGGCGGCGACGTCCCGCAGTCGCCCGCCGCCGCGAGCGATCTCACCTTCCGACTGCTTCAGGACATCGGCTGGTGAGTCGGGGCAGTCGCGTGCCGCGGATGGCGCTGCTGCTGCTGGTCGCGCTCGCGCGGGCCGCGGACGCACAGATCTTGAGCGAGGGCTTCGACGACTTCGGCGCGCTGTCCGGCTCCGGCTGGGTGGTCGTCAACAACAGCGTCGCGCCCGTCGTCCCGTGGTTCCAGGGCAATCCCGACGTCTTCCCCGCGCAGTCCGGATCACCCGGCTCCTACGTCGCCGCAAACTTCCTCGCGTCCGAGTTCGCGGACGTCCGACTCTGGCTGATCACGCCGGAGATTCCGCTCAGCGGGGGAGAAGTGCTTAGGTTCTACACACGCGCCGAGCTCGTCCCGGGCTTCGGCTTCTCCGACGGGCTCAGCGTGGCGCTCGGCGTGGGGCCGAGCACGTCGCCCGGGAATTTCACGACCGCGCTCGTGGAGCTCGGTCCGGTGCTCGGCCCCGGGCCGTATCCGACGGCGTGGCAGCTCTACACCGTGGTGATTCCGCAGATCTCCGGAATGACCTCCGGGCGCATCGCCTTCCTGGACTTTGCCGAGGACGCCGGATCGGCGAGCTACCTCGGCCTGGACTCCGTGACCGTCTCCGGACTGCCCGACGCGGACTCCGACGGCGTCCCGGACGCCACCGACAACTGCCCGGTCATGGCCAACGCGAACC
>CAZMKX010000491.1:0-3613 GCA_964566375.1 uncultured Myxococcales bacterium | reverse complement strand
GAGCGGCCAGTAGGCGAGTCCGAACGGACGTCGCGCACCCATCGCGTGCGGCATTCCCAGCTCCCCTCCTCGTTCGCGACGCGTGTGTCGCGCGAGAGGCGCGAGCATACCCGATCGCCCGCGCGTCGGTCCGGCAGCGAGCGGGCGATCGCCGCGGCGCCCGGCGTGCCGCCGAGGCCGGCGTGCCCTCCGCGCGCAGCATCGGCGGCGGCCAGCGCGTCCCCGCGCGGTGCGTCGCACGGTGGATCGTAGACCGGGAAGACCTCGCGCTCCGCGTCGGAGCGCAGTCTCGCCAGATCGTGCGGAACGTCCGCGTCCCGGCCACGGCTCGACTCGGGCGGCAGCTTCGTCGCCTGCACGTGTATCCGGGGTTCTCCGCCCCCCGCGAGAGCCGGCCGCCTTCGCCCGGGCGCCGACACCGCAGAGCAGCAGGCCACCGACGGCGACGCTTCGCGCGACGCGGTGCAGGCGCGGGCGAGCAGCCATTCGCTCGCCTGCAGCCAGCCCCGTGCCTGCGCTAGGCTGCGCGGCCATGGACGATCTGGTCGAGCGCGCGTACGAGACGATCGAGGGCTGGCTCGCGCGCGGACACGAGCAGGTCGGACACGCGAGCGCGCGCTTCGCGCGCGATCGGCGCACGCCGTCGGTCTGGGACGCGAACTTCACGTCGCACGTGCGCGCGGGAACGCCGGAAGCGATCGACGCGCTGCTCGAGGACGCGGACGAAGTCTTCGCCGGCTTCTCCCACCGCCACGTGCTCTGGGATCCGGGGATGCCATTGCCTTTCGAGGCGCGCCTGCAGCTCGACGGCTACGAGGCGCGGGACCAGGTGGAGCTCGTGCTCGAGGGCGCGCTGCGCGCCCGTGGACCGGCGCTCGAGATCCGGCCGGTAGAGCGCGACGCGGACTGGGTTTCCGTCACCGATCTGTGTTGGCTGGACCATCAGGAGGAGGTCGAGAAGGGCTTCCACGACGCCTGGCCGCGCAGCGTCACCGACGAGATCGTCGCGGCGAAGCGCGCGAAGGCGCCCGACGTGCGCTACTTCCTGGCACGCGTGGACGGCGTGGACTGCGCGTTCTTCTCGGCCTGGCCGGGCGAGAACGGCGTGGGCAGGGTCGAGGACCTGTTCACGCGCGCGGATTTCCGCGGGCGCGGAGTCGCGACGGCGCTGATCGCCGCTTGCGTCGACGACGCGCGCGCGCGCGGCGCGGGGCCGGTGCTGATCGGCGCGCGCCCCGACGACTCGCCCAAGCAGATGTACGCCGCGCTCGGCTTCCGCCCGCTCTGCTATCAGCGCTCCTACTACCGGACGGTGCCTTGAGGAGGGCTCAGACCTCGTACTTCTGGAGCTCGGGCATCACCGCGCGCGCGAACAGCCGCATGTTGCGCTCGCTCTCGGCGTGCGACATGCCCGCGTAGCTGAAGACGCCGACGAAGCGATCGTTTCCGATCCGCTTCTGGTTCTCGACGATCGTCGTGTAGCACTTCTCCGGCGTGCCCCAGACCTGCAGGCCGAGGAAGAAATCGATCATCGCGTCGGCTCCGTCGGGCGCCGAGGCGATCTCCTGCATGCGACCGTACGACTCGTAGCCCCGGGTCTTCGTCAGGTGGTCGCCAATGAGCTCGTAGTGCTTCATGACCGACGTCCAGTAGCCGCCGACGTACTTGCGGGCCATCGCCTCGGCCCGGTCGGCGCTCTCGTCGCAGAACACCCAGCCGGCGCAGATCGGGGGCGGCGCGGCCATCTTGTTCACGCGCAGCCACGTCTCGTTGTAGACGCGCAGATCCTCGAATACCGCGTCCCACGGCTTCTGCGGGATGATCAGCATGCCCAGGCCGAGCTTCGACACGAGCGGAACCGACTCGGGCGAGACGGCCGCGGCGTAGCTGCGGCCCTTGAAGGTCTTCCACGGCTTCGGCCGGATGTCGCGGCGCGCCTGCTTGATGTACTTGCCGTCGAACTCGCAGGTGCCGGTCTCGAGCCCGCTGAGGATCATCTCGGCCGACTCCGCGAAGCGGTCGCGGCTCTCGGTCATGTCCACGCCGAAGCCCTCGAACTCGACGCGCCCGAGCCCGCGGCCGAGGCCGAGGATGAAGCGGCCGTTCGAGACGTGGTCGAGCACCGAGATCTGCTCCGCGACGCGCATCGGGTTGTGCCAGGGCAGCACGACCACCATCGAGCCGAGCTGGATGCGCTCCGTCGCGCCCGCCAGGAACGTCAGGTACTGCAGCACGTCCGGGCACATCGTGTAGTCCGTGAAGTGGTGCTCGACACCCCACAGCGAATCGAAGCCGAGCGGCTCGGCGAGCAGCGCGAGCTTCAGGTCGTCGCGCCAGACCTCCCGGTCGGTACGCGCCTGGTCCGGATTCTGGAAGATCGTGGCCTGTCCGACGTGCATCCGCGCGCTCCTGGGCTGAGTTGAACGATGTTCAGATCGTATCAGGGTTGTGCGGCAATGCAGGTCTGGCTCAGGGCAGGCGCGAGCCCCGCCAGCGCGCGCGCCTCGCGGACGACGTCCAGAATGTCGCAGGCCGCATCGCCGCTCACCGAGCAGCGTTTGGCCTCGCTCGTCAGGAGCGGTTGCGCGATCGGATCGGCCAGCGCCAGGCGCAGCCGCAGCCGGTCGCCCGCATCCGCGTCGCCGTCGGCGTCGAGGTCGCCACACTGACATGCGTCGCCGATCCCGTCGGGCCCGGCCGAACCGACGCCGCCGGAATCGCCCTGCGAGTTCGCGCGCAGAGCGCAGTTGTCGGAGGCGTCGGGGTAGCCGTCGCCGTCGCTGTCGAGCGGGTTCTGGCAATCGGGCACGAGCGAGACCGTATCGGCCGCAGCGAGGCCCAGCGGATCGGTGACGGTCAGCGTCACGGTGTAGAAGTAGCTGTTGCCATCGCAGCCGACGGGCGAGATCAGCGCGCTCGAGGAGCAGCTCGTGTCGGTGGGCTCCGTATGCGTGTGGTTGTTGTGGTGGAGCGTCGTCTGCCAGCCGCAGCCGAGCTGACCCGAGCCGTGCTCCGCGTCGCTGAAGGTCGCCTGCAAAGGCGTGTTGCTCGGCGCACCCAGCGGATAGTGGGCGCCGTCCACCGGGCTCGTGACCGAAACCTGCGGCGGGGAGTTGTTCACCCAGATCGGGGTCGACGCGACGGCGCTGAGGGCGGTCGCGTCGGTCACGGTCAGCGTCACGTCGAAGCGCGTGGGCACGCCGGCCGGCGCCGTGAAGACGTGCAGCGGATTCGCGAGCGGGCTCGTCGTGCCGTCGCCGAAGCTCCAGGCGTAGGCGAGCGCCGATCCCTCCGGATCCGACGAGCCGCTACCGGTGAACTGCACGGCGAGCGGCGTGGAACCGTAGCGTCGGCTCGCGCTCGCGACGGCGATCGGCGGCTCGTTGCCGAGGCCTGCCCAGCGCACGCGGCGCACCGCGCTGCTCCAGCTCACGTAGTAGAGGCTGCCATCGGTCGGGTGCGCAGCGACGTGAACGACGCCGTCGGCGCCGTCGTGGAAGAGCGCGACGCGCGTCGGCCGATCGTTCGCGTCGAAGCCGAAGTTCCGGATCCAGCCCGCCCCGTAGTCCGCGTGGAAGTAGGAGTTCTGGTACTCGGCGGGGAACGCGGTGCC
>CAZMKX010000490.1:0-3615 GCA_964566375.1 uncultured Myxococcales bacterium | reverse complement strand
ACCTTCTCGGTCTGCGGCGCGCCAAACAGACCGGTCGGCCGGTAGAGCAGGATCAGGACGAGGATCACGAACGCGATCGCGTCGCGGTACGTGCTCGACAGATAAGCGGTCACGAAGGTCTCGATCACGCCGAGCAGGAGGCCCCCGACCATCGCGCCCGGCACGCTGCCGATCCCTCCGAGCACGGCGGCCACGAACGCCTTGAGGCCGGGCATCAGCCCCATCAGTGGATCGATCTTCGGGTTCGACAGCCCCACCAGGATTCCCGCCGCGGCTGCGAGCATCGAGCCGAGCACGAACGTGCCGAGGATCACGCGGTCGACCGGGACGCCCATCAGCGCCGCGGCCGGCGCGTCGTACGAAACCGCGCGCATCGCGCGGCCGAAACGCGTGCGCTGCACGACGTATTGCAGCCCCGCCATCAGCGCGAGCGCGGTCCCGAGCACCGCGAGCTGGATGTTCGAGACCGCGACGCCGCCGACGCGGAGCGCCTCCTCGGAGCGGAGCAGCGGCGGAAAGAACTTCGGGTCGGCGCCGAACACGATCTGCCCCGCGTTCTGCAGCAGGAGCGAGACGCCGATCGCCGTGATCAGCGGCGCGAGCCGGCCGGCGCCTCGCAACGGCCGGTAGGCCACGCGCTCGATCAGCGCGCCCAGCAGCCCGCACGCCAGCATCGACACGAGCAGCACGATCAGAAGCGAGCCGAGGGACGGCGCGGCGGCGACCCCGAGCGCATGCGCGGCGTAGAAGCCCGCCATCGCGCCCATCATGTAGACCTCGCCGTGCGCGAAGTTGATCAGCTTCAGCACGCCGTAGACCATCGTGTAGCCGAGCGCGATCAGCGCGTAGATCGACCCCCAGGTGATCCCGTTCAGGAGCTGCTGGAGCAGGTTCTCCAAAGCTGGATCGCGGCCGCTACTCGGCCGACACCGTTCGGTGATAGCGGAACTTCCCGCCTTCGATCTTCAGCACGACCGCGTCCTTGCGCGCGTTTCGCTGCGGGTCCATCGAGATCTTCCCGGTCACGCCCTCGAAGCCCGAGGTCGCGGCGATCGCGTCGCGCAGCTTCGCTCCGTCGGTGCTTCCAGCCCGCCCGAGCGCGTCGACCAGGATCAGCGCCGTGTCGTAGCCCAGCGCAGCCATCGCGTCGGGTGTCGCCCCGTACTTCTTGGTGAAGTCGGCGACGAAGGCCTGCACACGCGGGTTGTCCGAGTCGGCCGCGTAGTGGGTCGAGAAGTAGTAGCCCTCGACGGCCGCGCCGCCGATCTCGATCGTCTTCTCGGAATCCCAGCCGTCGCCGCCGAGCAGCGGCACGTCGATGCCGAGCTCGCGCGCCTGCTTGGCGATCAGACCCAGCTCGGTGTAGTAGCCGGGCACGAAGATGGCGTCGGGCCTGGCGGCGCGGATCGTGGTGAGCTGGGCGCGGAACTCGATGTCGCCGCTGGTGTAGCGCTCGTCGGCGACGATCTCGGCGCCGAGCTTCGTCGCGGTCTCGCGGAAGAAGTCGGCCAGGCCCACGGAGTAGTCCTGCTTGAAGTCGAACAGGATCGCGAGGCGCTTCGCGTGCAGCTCGTCGACCGCGAAGCGCGCCATCACCGCGCCCTGGAACGGGTCGATGAAGCAGGCGCGGAACACGTAGTCGCCCACCTCGGTCACCTTCGGGTTGGTCGAGCCGGGAGAGATCATCGGCACCTTCGCGCGCTGCGCCTCGGGCGCCGCCGCGAGCGAGCGCGACGAGGCGACCTCGCCGAGAAGCGCCACGACCCGGTCGCGCTGCAGGAGCTTCTGCGCGGCGGTGCGCGCCTCTTCCGTGACGGAGCGGTCGTCCTCGGTCACGAGCTCGACGGGCTTGCCCAGCACGCCCCCCGCAGCGTTGACCGTCTCCAGCGCCATGCGCATGCCCTGGTCGGCGCTGCGCCCGAACGTGGCAGTGTCACCGGTCATCGAAGCCACGTGCCCGACGACGATCGCGTTGCTCGCGCGCTGCTCACCGCCGCAGGCGAGCACGCCGAGAAGGAGCGATCCGCAAACGGCGATGGCTCGCCTCGCGCCTCGCATACTCCACCTCCCGAGATCCGCTTGGGTTACACGCCCCATCGGCGCTTGGCAAGGCGAGCTTGGAGCGCGCGGGCAAAGCGGGGTATCGTCGCGCGCACATGGAGTGGCAAGGCTGGCTCACGCTCGCGGTCCTGATCGCGATGATCGCCGCGATGGCACGCGAGGCCGCCGGGCCCGACGTGATCCTGATGGGCGGGCTGGTCGTGCTCGCGACCGCCGGTGTCCTCACCCCACAGGAAGCGTTCGCGGGCTTCGCGAACGAGTCGATGCTGACGATCGGCGCGCTGCTCGTGCTGTCCGCGGCGCTGCGCGACACGGGAGCGCTCGAGGCGACGTTCGGGCGCATCTTCGGACGCACGCGCAGCGAGCGCGTGGGCCTGATCCGGATGATGCTCCCCGTCGCGGGCGTCTCGGCGTTCCTCAACAACACCACGATCGTGGCGATGATGACGCCCGTCGTGATCGACTGGGCGCACCGGAACCGCATGTCTCCGGGCCGCTTCCTGATCCCGCTCAGCTACGCGACGATCCTCGGCGGTGTCACCACGATCATCGGCACGAGCACGAACCTGACGGTCGCGGGCATGATGATCCAGTCGAAGATGCCGCCGATGGGCTTCTTCGAGCTCGCGCCGATCGGCGTTCCGGTTGCGCTCGCCGGGCTCGCGTACCTGCTCTGGGCCTCGCCGCGCCTGCTTCCGGCGCGCAAGGAGCCGGGCGAGGATCTCGGCGAGGCGCGCCGCGAGTACACGGTCGCCATGATCGTCGAGCTCGGCTCGCCGCTCGCGAACCAGACCGTCGAGAGCGCGGGGCTTCGCCATCTGCCGGGCCTGTTCCTGGTCGAGATCGACCGCGCGGGCCGCGTGATCACGCCGGTGGCCTCGGACGAGCTGATCCTGGCGTCCGACCGGCTCGTCTTCGCCGGCGTGGTCGAGACGATCGTGGACCTCTCGCGCATGCGCGGGCTGGTGGCGGCGAGCGCGGACGAGCGGCCGGTGTCGAGCGATCCCGGACGCCGGCTGATCGAGGCCGTCGTCTCGCACTCGTCGCCGCTCGTGGGGCGGAGCATCCGCGACGCCGGCTTCCGCACCGTCTACGACGCGGCCGTCATCGCCGTGCATCGCAACGGCGAGCGCGTCGCGGGAAAGATCGGCGACATCGTGCTCCGCCCCGGCGACACGCTCTTGCTGCAGACGGGCCCGGGCTTCCTGCGCGTGCACCGGAACAGCCCCGACTTCTACCTGGTGAGCGAGCTGCCCGGAACCGAGAATCCGCGCTACGACCGCGCCTGGGTGGCCCTAGGCGTGCTCGCAGCGCTGATCGCGATCGTCACGATCGGCTGGCTGCCGATCTCCGTCGCCGCGTTTCTCGCCGCGGGCGCGCTCGTCGCCACGCGCTGCATCAGCGCCGCGCAGGCGCGCCGCAGCATCGAGTGGCCCATCCTGATCGTGATCGCGGCCGCGCTCGGCGTCGGCACGGCGATGGAGAAGACGGGCGTCGCCGCCGCCACCGCGAACCAGCTCACCGCGCTCGTCGGCGACGTGGGGCCGCTCGCCG
>CAZMKX010000489.1:0-3616 GCA_964566375.1 uncultured Myxococcales bacterium | reverse complement strand
CTCCAGCTTCTCCCAGACTTCCTCGGGATCGAACGACGCGATCGCGCCCGAGAGCACGAACATCAGGAGCACGTACGACCAGAGCGCGACGCCCGGCACGACGCTCGCCATCGCGAGCAGCTTCACGATCGCCACCAGGATCCCGATCATGAAGACCTCGAGCATGCTCCAGGTCTGCGCGTGGCGCAGCCAGCGGAATGCGGTGGGGAGCTGCCAGGGTCGCCGGTTCCAGCGCAACGGCCCGAGTACCCAGACGAGCAGCGCGATCTGCACGGCGGGCGCGAGCTCGATGGTCAGGAATACGAGCGCTGCCAGCTCCTGCTTCCCCGCCTGCCACAGATCGACCACGCCCGTGAGCAGAGCGGTCTGGGTGGTCAGCCCGTGCATGTCGAAGGCGAGGAACGGAAAGCTGTTCGCCACGACGAAAAGCACCGCTGCGGCGACCGCGAGCGCGAGCGTGCGTTCCACGCCGTTCCTGGGCCGGCGGCGCAGCACGCCGCCGCAGCGCCGGCACTTCGCCGTGTGACCCTCCGGCACGACACCGATGCGGTACAGCAGATCGCAGCTTTCGCAGGCGCCGAGAGGGATGTCGAACCTCCGGCGGCGGATCTTACCAGCGATTCGCGGCTACGGCAGGGTCGCGCTCAGAAGCGGAGTCGCGAAAGCGGGGTCGGCGCCGGACGCATGGACGTCGAAGACCGCGCCGCTGCCGATCGCGAATTCGAGCGGGACTTCGTCCGGGTGGTCCGGGGTCGGGTCGAAGTCGATCCGACCCGAGAGGGTGCCGGCGCGGGCGTCCGTCACGTCGATCTGGCCGACGAGCATGCCATCGACGTACAGGTCGTAGCTGGCCGCCGGCAGGTCCTCGACCTCGACCTCGACGGACGTCTCGCAGTCGCCCTCGACGGCGATCACGACGCGGCCCGATCCTTCCGTCTGCTCCGGCCCGAGCGCGAGCGGGGTCACGGACTCGCCGGTCGGGCACGAGTTCACGCCGCTGATCTGCGCGAGCATCGGTCCCGAGAAGTAGGGCTGCGTGCCCTGCCTGAGCTCGACGAGCTTGCGGCGCGGATCGAAGTCGAGCGAGCCCTTGCGATTGTGCGGCTTCGACTTCGGCGCTCCGCGCGGCGGCTTCGTGGTGTAGCGCGCCACGGCATTGCCGGCCGCGTTCGGAGTCACGCTCGCCACCTCGACGCCGTCGACGAAGAGCAGGTACTCGCCGGCGGGAACGCTCCTCAGCGTGACCTGGAACGTGCCGTTGCCGTTGGGCCGGCGGTCGTAGCGCGCGTCGAAGCTGCCAGAGGGCAGGACCGCCGCATCCGGGGACAGCCGCGTCTGCTCCTTCACCTTCGTCATCGGCCCATCGTCTTCTACGGCAGCGTACAGCCAGCCGGCGAGCAGATCCTGGCTCCCGTCGGAAACGACCAGGTAGCGGCCGCGCGGATCGAGACGCGCGTCGGAGTCATCGAGCCTGTGCAGGTCGACGGTTCCATTGAAGGCACCGTTCCCGTCGGTCGTGAAGCGCGCGAGCTCGATGCCGGCGGCGTCGAGCTCGTCCTGCCGGGACAGGAGGACGTGCTCCACTCCGGGCTCGACGCCGCGCACGTGGATCTGCAGCCGCGCCGTGCTGCCTTGGAGCTGGCTGCGCACGTCGCCGCGCGCCTGCCCCTGCCCCACACCGTTGCCGTTCCCGCCCCCACCTCCGGCCGGCAGCAGGCGGATCTGGATCTTCGACTCCTCCTTCGCGCCGGCCGGGGCGGATGGAACGACGATTGCCGTCGACAGGGTCAGCAGGCTTGCGACGAGGCGACCGGTGACGCGCACGATCATGCGGTGGGCTCCTGCAGCGAACGCGGGCGAAGGCTCGCGACTGCAGGGACGAACGGCATGCTCGACGGCGCGCTGCGTGCGCCGCGTCACGCTTCCGGCTTCGGGGGGTTCAGCGCTTCGGGTGCTGCAGCGCCGCGCGCCGCTCGAGCCAGTCGCGCCGCTTCTCGAACGGCAGCGCGACGTACGCGTTCATCGTGTCACGCCCTTCGTCGGAGGCCATCGTGTTCATGAACGCCTCGCCCTCGATCACGAGCCCGGCCTCGAGGTGCAGCTCCGAGCCCTGGTAGACGGAGCGCTTGATCTCGGCCACCGCGACGGGCGAGAGCTCGGCGAGACCCGCCGCGAGCGCGCGAGCCCGCACGAGCGCGTCGGGCGCGACCTCGTGCACGAGCCCGAACGCCAGCGCCTCTTCGGGGCGGCAGATCCTCCCGCGCAGAATGAAGTCGATCGCGCGGCTCGCGCCGATCATGCGCGAGAGCCGCTGCGTTCCACTGCCGCCGGGCAGGATGCCGAGCGTGATCTCCGGCAGGCCGATCCGGTGATCCCCTGCGGAAGCGATGCGGATGTCGCACGAGAGCGAGAGCTCGAAGCCGCCGCCCATCGTGTCGCCATTCAGCGCCGCGATCACGGGCTTGGGCAGGTCGCGGAGCGACCCGAGGAGCTCGTGGTACCCGTGGTTCAGCCCTTTTCCGAGCACCTTCATGCCGGGGCGATCGGCGGCGAGCCCGGCGAGCTCCTCGACACTGTAGTGCGTGATGAACTTGCCCGGAATCCCGCCCGTGAGCACGACCGCGCGCACGGACGGATCGGCCCAGGTGCGGATCAGCGCGCCGAGCTCCTGTGTGCCCTCGGCGCAGAAATAGTTCATCGGCGCGTTCGTGTACGTTGCCACGACCACGCCACCTGCGAGCGACTCGACCTTCCAGAGCGCCATTCCCTCGTTCCTCCTTCGAGTCGGGAGGATACGCGGTTCGGGCGCGGGACGGGGCTCAGGCGACCGAGGCGACCGCCTCGATCTCGATCAGGAGATCTGCGAGCACGAGTGCCTGCACGCCCACCATCGTGCTCGCGGGCGGATTCTGCTTCGGGAAATAGCGCGCGCGCACGGCGGCCACCTCGCGCCACTTCGTCTCGTCCAGATTCACCACGAAGGTCGTCACCTTGATCAGGTTCTCGAGCGTCGCGCCCGCCGCCGCGAGCGCGAGCTTCAGGTTCTCGAAGGTCTGCTCGGCCTGCTTGGTGAGGTCGCCCGCGTGCACGACGGCTCCCTGCGCGTCGCACGAGATCTGCCCACTCACGAAGACCAGCCTCTCGCCGCGCGTCGTGGCGACGTGCGAGTAGCTCGGCGAGTTCGACAGGCCCTTCGGTTTCAGATACTCCCGCATCGCTCCCTCCCTGCGCTCCCGTTCGAGCTTCCCGGCGCGTAGGCTCGGGGGTAGCATGGCAGGCCGATGACGACCACCCGACCCTCGAATGCGCTCCGCGCCCTGGCTCTTCTGGTCTCGCTCGCCTGCATTCCCTGCGCGGGCTCGGCCGTGGCGGCGGAGATCGGCCCGACGTCGGGCGCGTGCTCGTACTACGCCGACGCGCTGCAGGGAAAGCCGGTCGCGAGCGGCGAGAAGTACGACAAGAACGCGCTCACGGCCGCCCACCGCACGCTGCCCTTCGGCACGATGCTGAAGGTCACGAACGTGAAGAACCAGAAGAGCGTGGTCGTGCGCGTCAACGACCGCGGACCGCACGGCAAGAACAAGCGCATCATCGACGTCAGCCGCGCCGCGGCCGA
>CAZMKX010000488.1:0-3618 GCA_964566375.1 uncultured Myxococcales bacterium | reverse complement strand
CCGACGCGAACGCCGCCATCGCGGGCGCGTTCGACGGCGGCGCGAGCGAGGTCGTGGTCGAAGAGAACCACGGCGTCGAGGAGCTCTGCGACCTGCTCCTCGACGAGATCGACCCGCGCTGCCGCGTCGTGCGCGGCGCGGGGCGACCGACCGCGACCACGATGGCGGGCCTCGACGCGAGCGTCGGCGTCGTGCTCTTCGTCGGCCACCACGCGCGCGCCGGCTCGTTTCCCGGAATCATGGCCCACACCGTCTCGTACGAGCGGTTCAAGACCGTGCGCGTCGGCGGCGAGGCGGTCGGCGAGTCCGAGATCATGACCATCCGCGCCGGCGAGCTCGGCGTGCCGGTCGGCCTGGTCACGGGCGATCAGGTGCTGATCGCGGAGCTCAGCAAGCGCGCGCCGTGGGTGGAGCGCGTCGAGGTGAAGCGCGCGCTCTCGAACGTCTCGGGCGACGTGATCCCGCCCGCGCGCGCACGCGAGGCGATCCGCGCGGGCGCGCGCCGCGCCCTCGAACGCGCGCGCGCCGGCGAGCTGTCCGTGTATCGCGACCAGCCCGGTCCGCACGAGGTCGAGGTCGAGCTGCGCGTGCCGCTGGAGGAAGGTCTGCGCGAGAACCTCTCGCACCTGCCCGAGTTCCAGATCGTCGACGACCGCACCGTGCGCACCGTGGCCGAGAACATGGATCTCGGTTTCCGCCGCATCGCCTATCTCGGGTACGCCACGCGCGCAGGCATCACGAGATACTGAGCCGAGCCGAGCGTGGTCGATCAGACGGGAGTGACGTAGGCGGCGGTGATTCCGCCGTCGACGAGGAACGTCGCGCCGGTCGTGAAGGACGACTCCTCCGACGCCAGGAAGAGCGCCGCCTTCGCGATCTCGGCGGCCTCGCCGAACCGGCCCATGGGGATGTGCACGAGGCGCCGCTGGCGCTTGGGCTCCGTGTCGAGGTACTTCATCAGGAGCTCCGTGCGCAGCGGCCCCGGGCAGAGCGCGTTCACGCGGATGCCTTCGCGCGCGTGGATCACGGCGAGCTCACGCGACATCGCGAGCACGCCGCCCTTGCTGGCGGTGTACGCGAGCTGCGGCGTCGCCGCGCCGAGCACGGCGACGAACGACGCGACGTTGATGATCGAGCCGCCGCCGCTGCGCTTCAGCGCCGGGATGCCGTACTTGCAGCCGAGGAAGACGCCCTTCAAGTTGATGCGCATCGTCAGGTCCCAGACCGATTCCTCGGTGTCGACTGCACCGTTGTCGTCGATGTGCGAGATACCCGCGTTGTTCATCAGCACGTGCAGGCCGCCGAACCTCTGCTCGGCCGTCTCGATCATCGCGCGCGCATCGTCGGCTCTCGAGACGTCGGCGCGCACGAACGCCGCCTGTCCACCCGCGCTCGAGATCTCGTCCGAGACGCGCGTGCCTGTCGCCTCGTCCAGATCCGCGATCACGACTCGCGCGCCCTCGCGTGCGAAGAGCAGGGCCGTCTCGCGACCGATGCCGCTGCCCGCGCCGGTGATCAGAGCGACCTTGTCCTGGAGCCGCATGCGTCCCCCCTGTTGCGTTGGAATCAGTCGTCGGAGGGTACGGGTTTTTCCAGGTGATGCGCGAGCAGCAGGAGCAGCGGACGCCGCTCGATCGGCTTGGGGGCGAAGGCGTTGCATCCCGCCGCGAGACAGCGCTCGCGATCCTCGCGCATGGCGTGCGCCGAAAGGGCGATGATCGGGCGCGTGTAGCCGCCGTCCCGCAGCGCTTGCGTCGCGGCGAAGCCGTCGAGCTCGGGCATCTGCATGTCCATCAGCACCGCGTCGAAGGGCGCGCCATCGCGCTCCGCCTCGAGCACGCGGTCGACGGCGCGGCGGCCGTTCGGCGCGATCTCGACCTCGAGACCGGCGCGACCGAGCAGCCGCGCGATCAAGCGCTGGTTGTCGACGCCGTCCTCGGCCACAAGCACGCGGCCGCGCAGGACGGGCAGAGGCCGCGACGGCTCTGGGTCCCGCGCGATCGGATCCGACGGCGCGGGGAGGTGCGCACTCTCGACCCGCTCGCTCGGGCTCGGCTCGCGCAGCGGCAACCGCAGCGTGAAGACGGAGCCCCGGCCGATCTCGCTCGCGAGCGAGAGTGCGCCGCCCAGCTGCTCCGCGAGCCGCTGCGAGATGGCCAGGCCCAGACCCGTTCCGCCGTAGCGCCGCGACTCGGTCGCGTCGACCTGCGAGAACGGCTCGAACACCCGCTCGCGATCGGCCGGCGCGATCCCGATGCCCGAGTCGATCACGTCGAAGCGAAGCTGCTCCACCGGCGCTTCCGACTCGAGCGACACCACGACGCGTATGCCGCCCTGCTCCGTGAACTTGATCGCGTTGCCCAGAAGGTTCACCAGGATCTGCTGCAGTCGGACCGGGTCGGTCCAGACCGCGGCGGGCAGGTCCCGTGCGAGCTCGAGCTCGAGCGCCAGCCCGCGCGCGCGGGCGCGGTCGCGCAGGAGAGCGACGACCTGCTGCGCGACGGAGATCGGCGAGACTTCGCGGCTGCGCACCTCCAGCCCGCCAGCCTCGATCTTGGACAGATCGAGCATGTCGTTGATCAGCGCGAGCAGCTGGTGGCCGTTCCGGCGCAGGGTCTCGATCGCCTCGCGCCGCTCGGCCTCGTCGATGCCCGGCTCGGCGAGCACGTCGGTGTAGCCCAGGATTGCGGTCATGGGCGTGCGGATCTCGTGCGAGACGTTCGCGACGAACAGGCTCTTCGCGCGGCTCGCCTGCGTCGCGGAGTCGCGCATCGCGACGAGCGCCAGCTGCGCCTCCTCCTCGAAGATGCCGTTCATGTACACGAGCCCCGCACACAGCACCGCGCCGGCGCAGATCGCGACCACGCGCTTGATCGCCAGCGCCGTGCCGGTCGGCGGCTCGGGCACCGGAAGCCCGTAGGTCTCGAACATCGCGAAGCCGAGCACGACGACCAGCGACGCCGCCGCGACGAAGACCGCCGTGCGGCTGCCGCACAGAGCGCGTGCGACGACGGGCAGGACGACGAACCACGAGAGACCCGGCGCGCTCAGGCCGCCCTTGCCGTAGGTGATGATGGTGATCACTGCGAACAGGGCGATCAGCGCGGCGTTCGCTGCCGCCTGGCTCTCGCCGCGCCGGCGCAGGTAGAAGATCGCGCCCAGCCCCGAAGCCGTTCCGCCCGCGAGGACCGCGATCGCGGGCCAGGCGCGCTCGGGTGTCTCGACGGCGAGCTCCATCGCGGCCTGGAACACGCCATACGCGATGAACACCGACGTGTTGAAGACGACCATGCGCGCGCGCCGGCGCTCGATCGGGTCGCCGAGGTGCAATGCGCGCGGCACGAGCCGGTCGACCAGCGCGAGCCAGCCGCCCACCCGACGCGAAGCGCCCGCCATCCGCCGTCCCCCGCGACTTCCACGCCGCTCCGTGCGAATCGGCGCCTGCCGGAAAGACCTTGATGATCCGCGCGTTTCCGTTAGAAAGACGCCTCTCCGAGGCGGTTCCGGACGGGCAGGAAGGACGCATGGACACGAGCGAGCGACGCGTACGCAGCGAGGTCGAGCGCCGCCGCACCTTCGCGATCATCTCGCACCCCGACGCCGGCAAGACCACGCTCA
>CAZMKX010000487.1:0-3621 GCA_964566375.1 uncultured Myxococcales bacterium | reverse complement strand
CTGCTCTGGATCGCGCTGCTCGGCGTGCAGTCACTCCCGTATGTCGCCTCGCTCGTCACGTCGATGGTGAACGCCATGCCCGTGCGGGCCCCGGTGGTGCAGCCTCTACCCCAGCCGCTTCACCCGCTCGCTCCCGCGGAGTACGACCCGGTCATGTCGGGCGTAGTGGGTGGTCACGACGTGAATCGGATCTGAGCGCGCTATACGTCTTCGCTGGTCGGAGGTCTCGCCGGTCGTGAAGATCCGTTTCGCTTTGGGCCTTGTGGCCTTGGCACTCGCTTGCCGGCGGAGTGATGCGCCGGCGACGCCGCCTCCCCTGCAGGTGAGCGTCGCCGAGGTCGCGCGTGCGGAGATCCCGGTCTTCATGGAACACGTCGGCACGACCGAGGCGGTCAATACCGTCGAGGTTCGCGCGCGCGTGCGAGGGGTGCTGGAGAAGGTCGCCTTCAAGGAAGGCTCCGACGTGAAGCAGGGCGAGCTGCTCTTCGTGATCGAACAGGCGCCGTACAAGGCCGCACTCGCCCGCGCGAAGGGCGATCTCGCGCGTTCGGACGCCACGCTCGCCCGCACCGAAGCCGACTACGAGCGCACCCGGGAGCTCGTGCGCCGAGAGGTCTCCAGCCAGGCGGATCTCGACCACGCCCGCGGTGCGCGAGACGAGGCCGCGGCATCGTCGAAGGCGCTTCGCGCGGCGGTCGAGCAGGCGGAGCTCGATCTCGGATACACGGAGGTCCACGCGCCGATCTCGGGGCGAATCGGCCGTCTGCACGTGAGTCAGGGCAACCTCGTCGGCGGAAGCGAGGAGACCGTTCTCGCCACGATCGTGCAGCTCGATCCCATCTACATCTATTGGAGCCCGAGCGAGAAGGAGCGGCTCGACGTCCTGCGCGAGCGCAAGGAGGGCCGCTACGTACAGCGCGAAGAGATCGAGGTCAGTGCCGTCCTCTCCGACGGCAGCCAGCACCCGTACCCGGGCCGCCTCGACTTCGTCGACAACACCGTCGATCTCTCGGCGGGCACCGTTCGCGTGCGCGCGGTGTTTCCGAACCCCGACGCGACGCTGCTGCCCGGGCAGTACGCGAAGCTGCGCGTGATGGTGGCGCGCGCTCTGCCGGTTCTGCTCGTGCCCGCGCAGGCGATCATCGAGGAGCAGGGCGGAAGCAGCGTCTTCGTCGTGCGCGACGACGGCACCGTCGAATCGCGACGCATCGTCACGAGCTTCAGCCACGAGGACAAGCGCGTGGCGGAGTCCGGCGTCGCGGCGGGCGAGAAGGTCGCGACCGACAACCTCGGCAAGCTCCGGCCCGGAATGAGCGTGACGATCAAGCCGTAGGCGCCCCGGGACCGCGCTTCGGCGCGACGAAGCGCTCGCGCAGCCGCTCCATCACGACGAAGAAGACCGGCACCACGGCGAGCGACAGGAAGGTCGCGAACAGCATTCCGCCGAAGACCGCGGTGCCGAGCGAGTTGCGGCTCGCCGCGCCCGCGCCGGTTGCGAGCACGAGCGGGACGACACCGAGGATGAACGCGAGCGACGTCATCAGGATCGGCCGCAGCCGCACGCGCGCCGCGTGCAGGGCCGCGAGCTCGATCGATTCGCCTCGCTCGCGCAGGTCCTTCGCGAACTCGACCACCAGGATCGCGTTCTTGCTCGCCAGGCCGACGAGCATCACCAGCCCGACCTGACAGAACACGTCGTTCGCCAGCCCGCGCAGCGATTGCGCGACGAGCGCTCCCAGCACCGCCAGCGGCACGACCAGCATGATCGTCAGCGGCAAGAGCCAGCTCTCGTAGAGCGCCGCCAGACACAGGAACACGACGATCAGCGCGAGCCCGAACAGGACCGGCGCGGCGCCGCCCGCGCGGAGCTCCTGCAGAGACAGCCCCGTCCACTCGTAGCCCATGCCATCGGGCAGGACGCGGTCCGCGAGCTTCTCCATGTCCTGGATCGCCTGGCCGGAGCTTCGCCCCGCGGCCGCCTGGCCCGTGACGGCCGCGGTACGGAACATGTTGTAGTGCGCGATCGTCTGAGGGCCGACGATCGACTTCACCGACGCGATCGTGGCGAGCGGAACCATCTCGCCCGTGGCGCTGCGCGCGAACGGGCGGGTGACGTCGTCCGGTGTCGCGCGGCTCTCGGGCTCCGCCTGCACGAAGACGCGGAACACGCGCCCGTACAGGTTGAAGTCGTTCACGTAGTAGCCGCCGAGATACGCCTGGAGCGTGCCGAACACGTTCGAGAGCGAGAGACCGAGCGTCTTCGCCTTGGTGCGGTCGATGTCGATCACGTACTGCGGCACGTTCGCACGCAGCGCGCTGACCAGCCCCGTGACCTCGCCGGACGCGTTTCCCTCGTCGACCAGCGCGCGTGCGCTGCGCGCCAGGTCCGAGATCGGTCCGCCGGTCTCGTCCTGGATCTGCAGCTGGAACCCGCCGGTCGAGCCGAGCCCGCGGATGGGCGGCGGATTGAAGGCGACGACCACGGCGCTCGACATCGCGCCGAGTACTCCGCGGGCCCGGGCGAGGATCGCCGGCATCGCCTTCTCGGGCGACGTGCGCTCGTCCCACGGCTCGAGGATCGCGAAGCACGAAGCCGCGTTCGAGACCGCCGTCTGGCTGAGGAAGTCGTTGCCGCCCTGGACCACGACGTGTCCCACGCCGGGGATCGCGAGCATCGCGTCGACGACCTCCTCGGTCACGGACTCGGTCCGCTCGAGCGACGCGCCGTCCGGAAGCTGCACGGAGATGATGAAGTAGCCGAGATCCTCCTGCGGCAGGAACGCCGTCGGGACGCGCGCGTACAGCGCGAACGTAGCGAGCACGAGCGCGCCGAAGATACCGAGCACGACCGGCCGGTGCGCGATCGAGATCCGACCGATGCCCTGGTAGAAGGTGGTGAAGCGCGAGAAAGCGGCGTCGAACGCGCGGAAGGCACGCGTTCGCGGCTCGGTGCGGTGCCGCAGGAGCAAGGCACAAAGCGCCGGGCTGAGCGTCAGCGCGTTCAGTGCGGAGATCGCCACCGAGCAGGCGATCGTCAGCGCGAACTGCTGGTAGAGCTTTCCCGTCGTGCCGGGCAGGAACGCGACGGGCAGGAAGACCGCCATCAGCACCACGGAGATCGCGATGATCGGCCCGGTCACCTCGCGCATTGCGAGCGGCGTCGCCTCGCGCGCAGAGATCTGACGCTCCTCCATCAGCCGCGTGACGTTCTCGACCACGACGATGGCATCGTCGACGACCAGGCCGATCGCCAGCACCAGCCCGAAGAGCGAGAGCGTGTTGATCGAGAATCCGAGCACGCTCATCAACGCGAACGTGCCCACGAGCGAGACGGGCACGGTGATCGCCGGGATCAGCGTCGCCCGCACGCTCTGCAGGAACACGTAGACGACCAGGAACACCAGCGCCATCGCTTCGGCGAGGGTGGTGAGCACCTCGCGGATCGACTCGGTGACGAATCTCGTGGGCTCGTAGACGATCCGATACGCGACGCCCGACGGAAGGCGCGGCTCGATGCGCTTCATCTCGGCGTGCACGGCTGCGGCGACGTCGAGCGCGTTCGCGCTCGGCAGCGCGAACACCGCCACGCCGGTCGACGGGTTGCGATCGAGCCGGCTGAAC
>CAZMKX010000486.1:0-3623 GCA_964566375.1 uncultured Myxococcales bacterium | reverse complement strand
TGCCGGTCAGTCGGGCTGGGGCGAGGCTTGCTCGTTCTTCGTCGCTCAACATGCCCATGGCCATCCCTCCCGGGACTTCAGCGGAAACGCGGCATCACCTTGGTCCAGAAGGTCTCGATGGATTTCATCAGGATCGGGTGTGGAACCAGCGCGTTGTAAGTGTAGCAGAACACCCAATCGACAGGCTGGCGCTTTTGCTGGGTTTCCATGGCGCGCAGCACGGTGTCGACGGTGCCGACGTAGGCATAGCCCATGGCGATCACTTCCTGCGGGGTCGGGAACTTCCCGGTCTGCGGGTCCTGCATGCCGCGGCGAAAGCCGAACGGCTCGAACCAGGCGCGGCCGGAGAACTGGCCGGAATCGCGCCACAACGCCATCGCCTCCTCGTCGGTGTCGGTGATGATGACATCGCGCAGCACGCCGACGTCGCGTCCCCTGGGCTTGCCGGCGACCTCGGCATAGACGCTGTAGAGCTTGTCCTCGTAGACCGGCAGCATGGGCGGCAGGATGGGCGTGATGCCCTCCTGGGCGCAGAAGCGCACCGTGTTCTCCGAGCTGGCAAACGGCTGGAACAAAGGCGGATGCGGCTTCTGGAGCGGCTTGGGCACGACCCCCACGGCCGTGAGGATGCCGTCCTTGACACCCTTGCCCCACTTTTCGGTGGTGTCGAGCGTCCACGGGGTCGGGCCGGCCGGGACTTTCCAGAACTTGCCGTCGTGGGTCAGCATCCCCTCGGTCCAGCATTTTTTGACGATGCGGAAGTTCTCCTCGAAGGCGAGCCGGTTGGCGTTGTCGATCTCGTCGTGCTGATTGGGCAGCGCGCCGTGGATGCCGTGCGTCTGCTGCGCCATGACATCGACCCAGCGACGCTGGTAGCCGCGCGCGAAGCCGGCATTGGCGCGTCCGCCCGTCATGTGGTCGAGCATGGCGATGTCCTCGGCCACGCGGATCGGGTTGGCCGCCGGCAGGACGATGCCGAGCTGGCCGACGCGGATGCGCTTGGTCTGCATCGCGAAGTAGAGGTCGAGCAGCACCGGGTTGTTGGAGAGCTCGAAGCCCTCGATGTGGAAGTGATGCTCGGTGAAGCTGATCGAGTCGTAGCCGAGCTCGTCGGCGAGGCGCGCCTGCTCGCCGACCTCGGCGAGCATCTGCCCGTACAGCTCGTTGCGGGTGCCCGCCAGGCCGCGCTCGATGTCCGCGCGGCTTCCTACGGAGGGCAGGTAGAACAGAGAAGTCTTCAACGGAGTCTCCCTCGGGGTGTCGGGGCCGAGGGCGTGCACGGGCTCGATCGCCGATGCCGCGTCCTCGCCGCGAAGCACCGTATCACGCGTGCCGGTCTGTTTCCAATCCGACTACTCGAGTGTACATCCGAAACAGGCGGTGGTATTCATATGCGGGCGCCGAGCTAGCCTGAGGAGAGCGTCGTGAATCTTCATACGCGCATCTGCGAACTGTTCGAAATCGAGTATCCCATCGTGCTCGCCGGCATGGGCGGCGCCTCGACGCCCGAGCTCGCGGCGGCCGTGTCGAACGCCGGAGGGCTCGGTGTGCTCGGCGCGGCGGCGTGCGGACCCAACCGCCTGCGTGAGTGGATCCGACGCACGCGCCAGCTCACGACGCGACCGTTCGGCGTCGACACGCTGCTCCCGGCCTCGGTACGCCGCGGAGCGATGCAGAAGAAAGCGGGGCCGTCGCCGCTCGATCTCCTTCCCGGCCATCAGAAGTTCGCGCGCGAGTTCATGGAGCAGGAGCGCCTCTCCGCGACGGATCTCGCGCGCGAGGACGACGAGCTCGACAAGGGCGGGCCGATGCCGCTCACCAAGGAGTTCTTCGAAGCGCAGATGAAGGTGGTGATCGAGGAGCGCGTGCCGGTCTACGCCGCGGGGCTCGGGAACCCCGGCCCGTACATCGACATGCTGCGCCGCAATGGGACCAAGGTGATGGCCGTGGTGGGGCAGACCTATCACGCTCGGCAGGTCGCGGAATCCGGTGTCGATGCCATCGTCGCACAGGGTCACGACGGTGGCGGGCACAACGCGCCGATCGGCACGATGGCGTTGATCCCGCAGGTGCGCGACGCCGTCGGCGACATGCCGGTCCTCGGTGCCGGCGGGATCGGCGACGGCCGCGGCGTGGCCGCAGCGCTCATGCTCGGCGCCGATGGCGTCTGGATCGGGACTGCGTTCCTCGCGACGCGCGAGGCGGGTCTGCGCGACTTCCAGAAGGAAGCGCTCGTCGAGGCGACGGACGCGTCCACGACGATCTCGCGCTGCATCACCGGAAAGCCGGCACGCGTGCTGCGGAGCAAGTGGACGACGAGCTTCGAGGAGAGCGGCCTCGACCCGCTGCCGATGCCGTACCAGTCGATCGTGGCGATGCCGGTGCTCGCCGCTGCCACGAAGGCCGGTCGCAAGGACATCGCGCCCGGCTTCGCGGGACAGGGCGTGGGACTGGTGCACGAGGTGCGCTCGGCCGCCGACGTGCTCGCGGATCTGGTTCGAGGCGCCGAGCAGGCGTTGAATGCCGGAGGGAAGTTCACCACGCGCTGACCACCGAGTCTCGCGGGGTCACGAGGAGCGCATGAGCACCGCCATCGAAACGATGCCGCTCGTCGACATCGACACGCATTTCACGGAGCCTCCCGATCTCTGGACGTCGCGCGCGCCAGCCGCGCTGCGCGATGTGGCGCCGCGCGTCGTCGCGAACGCCGCCGGCAAGCCGATGTGGATCGTCGGGCGCGATCTGCCGCTCAGCCCGCCGGGATTCTGCGTGATCCGTGGCGACGGCTCGAAGATCGCCGGGCGCTTCTCGCTCGAGACGTTCGAGGAGATGACGCCGGCCGCGAGCGAGGCGAGCGCGCGCGTGCGGTCCATGGACGAGCTCGGCATCCATCTGCAGATCGTCTACCCGAACATCCTCGGATTCGCCGGCGGCTCGATCATGCGCGTCGAGGATCCCGCCCTGCGCAGGTTCTGCGTGAGCGCCTACAACGACGGGGTGGCGGAGCTCCAGGCGCGAGCCGGCGGCCGGCTCCTGCCCCAGGCGCTGATCCCGTTCTGGGACGTGAAGCTCGCCGTCGAGGAGCTCGAACGCTGTCAGGACGAGCTCGGGCTCTCCGGCTTCACCATGACCGATTCGCCCGAGGCGTGGGGCCAGCCCTCCCTGAACGATGCGTATTGGAACCCCCTCTGGGCGGTTGCGCAGGAGCGCGGGCTGCCCGTGAACTTCCACATAGGGTCCGGCGGAACCGGAGGCCTGGTCTGGAGCGGCATGGACATCGCTCCAACGCTGGCCTCGATCTCGACGATCCTGTTCATGAACAACATGCGCTGCCTGGTGAACCTGATCTTCAGCGGGCTGCTCGACCGTTTCCCGTCGCTCAACTTCGTGTCCGTCGAGAGCGGGATCGGCTGGATCCCCTTCCTGCTCGAGGCCTGCGAGTACCAGCTCGACGAGAACGCCGTGCCGCTCAAGCTGCGACCGCGCGAGTACTTCGCCCGCCAGATCTACGCGTCCTTCTGGTTCGAGCGCGAGGACGTCGCGCACACGATCGGTCGCCTCGGCGCGGGCAACGTCATGGTGGAGACCGATTTCCCCCACCCGACGTGCCTGTACCCCGGCCC
>CAZMKX010000485.1:0-3624 GCA_964566375.1 uncultured Myxococcales bacterium | reverse complement strand
GTGTGCTCACGGTGGGGAATTTCGACGGCGTGCACCTCGGCCACCGGGCGCTGCTGGATGCCGTGGTCGCACGCGCCGCCGCGCTCGGCCGACCCGCCGCGCTGTACACCTTCGATCCGCACCCCCGCCGCGTGCTCTTCCCGGATCAGGCGCAGCCCCAGCTGATGACCGCCGAGCAGCTTCGCGTCGAGCTCGAGTCGAGCGGGATCTCCGCGCTCGTCCGCGAGCGCTTCACCCCGGCCTTCGCCGCGCTCGCGCCGGAGGAGTTCCTGCGCGCCGTGATCGCGGCGCGCGTCGGTCCCTGCGAGG
Source organism: uncultured Myxococcales bacterium (assembly GCA_964566375.1). GTDB lineage: Bacteria > Myxococcota_A > UBA9160 > SZUA-336 > SZUA-336 > VGRW01. Next base: position 3,315 of record CAZMKX010000485.1, on the reverse strand, counting down.
TGTTCGTGGGCCGCGACTTCCACTTCGGCAAGGGGCGGGCGGGCTCGGGAGAGTGGCTCCGCGCCGCCGCTCCGGCGCACGGGATCCGCGTCGAGATCATCGACCAGGTTCGCGCCGGCGAGCGCGACGTCTCGAGCACACGCATTCGCGAGGCGCTCGTGCGCGGCGACGTCGCCGAGGCGCGTCTGTGTCTGGGTCGACCCTACACGGTCTGGGGTCGGGTGGTGGAAGGCGAACGGCGCGGTCGAACGCTCGGCTTTCCGACCGCGAATCTCGCTTCCGAGAACGAGCTCGTGCCGGGGAACGGAGTATACGCCACGCGTGTGCGGATCTTCGACGACGGGCGCCCGGGCGCCGCGTCGCACGCGGCGGTCACGAACATCGGAACGCGGCCGACCTTCGAGCCGGGCCGCGTCTCCGTCGAGACGCACCTGCTCGACTTCTCGGGCGACCTGTACGGGCGCCGGATCGCGCTGGCGTTCCACCGTCACATCCGCGCCGAGCGGCGCTTCGCGGGGCCGGACGAGCTCGCGCGGCAGATCGCGCTCGACGCCGCGCAGGCGCGCGAGCAGCTCGCAGCCGAGATCGCGTGAGCGGGGATCCGGAGCCCGACCGCGCAGCGCGCGGCGTGTGGCGACACGCACTGGACTGGCGGGTCTGGCTGGGACTGGCGATCCCCGTCGCGGCGATCGCCTATACGCTTCACGACGTCGACCTTCGGGACGTGCTCGCGCACATCCAGGACGCGAATCCGTGGTGGGTGCTCGCGGCGATCCCGTTCCAGCTCCTGGGACTCTGGCTGCGCGCCGTGCGCTGGCGCTGGATGTCGCTCTCGCTCGCCCCCGATCCGCTGCCGATCCGTCCGCTCTTCCGGGCCACGGCGCTCGCGTTCATGCTCGTGAACGTGCTGCCGTTCCGCCTCGGAGAGCTCGCGCGGCCCTGGCTTCTGGCGCAGGAGACCCAGGTGAGCGGCCCGGCGGCGCTCGGCACGCTCGTGCTCGAACGGGCGATCGACTTCACGTGTGTCTCGCTGATGGGCGGATTGGTCCTCGTCACCTACGCGGGGGCGATGCCAGGCTGGGTCCGGTCCGGCGCGACGGTGTTCGCGATCCTGACGCTCGCGCCCGTGGGATTGATCGTCGCGTTGCGGATGAACGAGGAGGGGACGCTGGCGCTCCTGTCCGGCACGTTGCGATTCTTCCCCCACGCATTCCGCGAGCGCGTGATGGGCATCGTCTCAGAAGTGTGTCGCGGGTTGGCGGGCCTGCGCGGCTGGCGGCCGACTCTCCACGTCGTCTTGCAGAGCGCGCTCCTCTGGGGCGTGGTCATCCCGGCGCCGTTCCTGGTCGGGCTCCTCGCCTTCCGGATCGACCTGCCGCCGGGTGAGTTGCTGCTCGCGACCTTCACGACCAACGCGTTCGTCGCGCTCGCGGTCGCTGCACCGTCGGCGCCGGGCTTCTTCGGCGTGTTCCACTTCGCGTGCCGCGAGGCGCTCGGGCTCTTCGGGGTGAGCCGATCCGTCGCGGTGGCTTACGGCACGCTCGTGCACATCACGTACTGGATTCCCGTGACGCTGGTCGGCTCGATCGTCGCGCTCCAGACCGGCGCCCGCCTCGGCGAGCTGATCTCGCCTCGCCTCGGTAAAGCTCCCTCCGACCCTCACCGATAACCCAACGCGAACCAGGGTACTTCCGGGACACCCGCGCGAAACGGATCGGCCGCGGGGGAGGGGTGCGTTGAACGATCGGATCGGCGAGCTCCTCGTACAGAAGAACCTTCTGTCTGAGGACCAGCTTCGACGCGCGAAGGAAGAGGCGCGCGCCTCCGGTACACGCGTCGGCTACCAGATCACCAAGCTCGGCTACGTCAAGGAAGACGACGTAGCCGAAGCCGTCTCCAACCAGTACGGCGTTCCGACGATCGAGCTGGCGGACTTCGAGGTCGACCCCGAGGTCATCTCGCTGATTCCCGAGGACGTTGCGAGCAAGCACACGATCCTTCCCGTGAACCGTGCGGGCTCGACGCTGATCATCGCGATGTCCGACCCGTCGAACATCTTCGCGATCGACGACGTGAAGTTCCTCACCGGCTACAACGTCGAGGTCGTCGTCGCCGCCGAGGCGGCGATCCGGCGCGCGATCGACCGCTACTACGACCAGGGCCAGAACCTCGAAGACGTCATGGCCGGCTTCGACGACCACGATCTCGAGGTCGTCGACACCGACGATCCGACGAGCCTCGAGGACCTCGAGAAGGCCGTCGAGGACGCGCCCGTCGTCAAGCTCGCCAACCTGATCCTCACCGACGCGATCAAGAAGAACGCGTCGGACATCCACGTCGAGCCGTACGAGAAGGACTTCCGTGTCCGGTACCGCATCGACGGTGTGCTCTACGAAGTCATGCGCCCGCCACGCAAGCTCCGCAACCCGCTGACCTCGCGCATGAAGATCATGGCGAGCCTCGACATCGCCGAGCGGCGGCTGCCCCAGGACGGCCGCATCAAGCTCAAGATGGGCAAGAACAAGGAGATGGACTACCGCGTCTCCGTTCTGCCGACGCTCTTCGGCGAGAAGATCGTCATGCGTCTCCTCGACAAGTCGAACCTGCAGCTCGACATGACGAAGCTCGGCTTCGAGGAGAAGCAGCTCAAGGACTTCAAGACCTCGATCCACCAGCCGTTCGGCATGGTTCTGGTCACGGGCCCGACCGGTTCGGGCAAGACGACGACGCTGTACTCCGCGCTCTCCGAGCTCAACAAGACCTCGGAGAACATCTCCACCGCCGAGGATCCGGTCGAGTTCAACCTCGCCGGCATCAACCAGGTGCAGATGAAGGAGGACATCGGGCTGAACTTCGCCGCCGCCCTGCGCGCCTTCCTGCGCCAGGATCCCGACATCATCATGGTCGGCGAGATCCGCGATTTCGAGACGGCGGAGATCGCGATCAAGGCCGCCCTTACGGGCCACATGGTTCTGTCGACGCTGCACACGAACGACGCGCCGAGCACCATCAACCGTCTGCTCAACATGGGCATCGAGCCGTTCCTGGTGGCGAGCTCCGTCAACTGCATCGTCGCGCAGCGGCTCGCGCGCCGCGTCTGCGGCGAGTGCAAGCAGGAAGACCCGACGATCACGAAGGAAGAGCTCGAGCAGGCGGGCATGTCGCCGGACGAAGCCGCGAAGTGCCGCCCGGTCAAGGGCGCCGGCTGCGCGACCTGCTCCGAGACCGGCTTCAAGGGACGCGTCGCCGTCTACGAAGTCATGGTCCTGGGCGAGACGTTGAAGGAGTTCGTGCTCAACGGCGCCAGCTCCACCG
>CAZMKX010000484.1:0-3635 GCA_964566375.1 uncultured Myxococcales bacterium | reverse complement strand
ACGCGGCCGTCGCCTTCCTGTGGCCCGACGCGATGGTCAACGAGACCTTCGTGGGCGAGGACGTGAAACGCGGCCTCACGATGAGCGACATCTACGCGGTGTTCGAGGCCACGGACGGATTCATGGCGGTCTACGCCAGCTCGAATGCGGAGTGGCGCGCGCTGTGCGGGGCCCTCCGCCGTCCGGAGCTGATCGAGGACGAGCGCTTCCGCTCGCCCAACCGGCGCGGCAAGAACTTCCGGGCCATGCACGCGGAGGTGCGCAAGATGCTGGCGGGCATGAGCGTGGCCGAGGCGTGCCGGCGCCTGGACGAGGCCGACGTTCCTTGCGCGCCAATGCGCTCGCGGGTGGAGCTGCGCAACGACCCGCAGGTGATCGCCAACGAGCTGATCGTCGAGCAAGAGTTCGACAGCGTCGGGCGAGTACGTCAGCCTCGGCCCGCCGCGCGCTTCGCGAACACGCCGAGCTCGATCCGCGCGGCGGCGCCGCTGCTGGGCGAGCACACCGATCGCGTGCTGCGCGAACTCGGCAAGTCGGACGAGGAGATCGCCCGCTTGCGCTCGGACGGGACCGTCGCCTGACCAACCGCCGTCGCGCCGGGCACAGCCACACCGCAGCGCGCGCGATCTCGATCGGATCAGACGGGGCCCCAGCGCGTGGACCGGCCGCGCCAGTCGATCGTGTCCTCGGACGACACACATCGCGGTCGACGCGAGCGGCCTGACCGCGAGACTGACGATCCACTACCGACGACACGGGGCGCTGGCCGAGGCCGAGGGGTGCCCAACCGCGGAGCGTGACCATCGCTCAGAGCCGGTCTGCGAGTGGAGGCGGGCCTCCGAAGACGTAGGGCGCAAGGGTCTGTTGCGCTTCGCTGCGGTACTTGTGCCAGCGCCCGCCGCCGTAGTAGGCGAGGCTGCCCGGCTCGGCCTCTCCTTCTCCGTTGTAGTAGGAGAGGCAGTCCCGTAGAGGGCTCGTGTCCAGGTCCGCGATGCGGCAGTGCTCCGAGTACGCGTCTTCCGACTCCTTCGCGACGTCGACGACCCGGGCTCCGCGATCGCGCATCGTTCGCAACATCCAGACGACGTACTCGGCGTGCGCCTCGATCGCATCGGTGAAGTTGAAGCTTCCGCCGCCACCCTGGGGGCCCGTGACAATGAATAGATTGGGGAACCCGTTGCTGTGTAGCCCGAGAAAGGTCTTGGTCCCCTCCGATCGCCACTTCTCTTGCAGGGTTCGCCCGCCGCGTCCCTCGATCATGTTGAACGTCGACGTCGCCATCCATTGAAAGCCCGTCGCGTAGATCAACACGTCGAGGGCGTACTCCTTCCCGTCGTGGACGACGCCGCGCTCGTTGATCTCGCGCACGCCGCGAGGCGCGGTATCGACGAGCTTGACGTGCGGCAGGTTGAAGGTCGGCAAGAATTCGTCGTGGAAGGTCGGTCGCTTGCACCCGTAGGGGTAATAGGGCTTCAGCGCCGCCGCAGTGTCCGGATCCACGACGATCGCATCCACCCTGGCGCGAATCTGCTCCATGATCCGGAAGTTGCTGTCCAGCTGCTTCTGGATCCGCTCCTGTGGCGACAGCGGCTTCTCGTACTGCCTGCGCTCCTTGAAGTCCGGGACCTTTCCGGCGAGATAGTCGTCGTTTGCCTTGATGGCCGTACGGCCCTCCGAGATCTTCGCGAACCTCGCGCGTCTTGCCCGCGCCCAGCCGGGCTCGTTGGCCCACGCCTCGATCTCGGCTTCCGTCGTCGCGCGCTGATCGCGGACGTCGACGGAGGATGGGGTGCGCTGGAAGACATAGAGCTCCTTCACGATCTTGGCGATCTCCGGGATGACCTGGACCGCGGTCGCGCCGGTGCCGATGATGCCGACGCGCTTGCCTGAGAGGTCGATCTCGTAGTTCCAGCGCGACGTGTGGAACGAATCGCCCTGGAACTTCTCCATGCCCTGGATCCTGGCCAGCTTCGGGGTCGTCAGGATGCCGTTGGCGAGGATCACGAAGCGCGCTCGCATCCTGTCGCCGCGGTCGGTGATGACGGTCCAGCGTCCCGCCGCTTCGTCCCACTCGGTCTTCTCGACCGTCGTATGGAACAAGCAGCGGTCGTAGAAGCCCAACCGCTCCGCCATTCTCTGGCAGTACTCCATGATCTCGAAGCCCGACGCGAACTTCATCGTCGGCACGTAGCCCATCTCCTCGAGCAACGGGAGATAGCTGTAGGACTCGACGTCGCAGGCGATCCCGGGATAGCGGTTCCAGTACCAGGTGCCTCCGACGTCGCCCCCCTTCTCGCAGAAGCGCACGTCCTGGAAGCCCTGTTCGCGCAGCCTGTACCAGAGCAGCAGCCCCGCGAAGCCCGCACCCACCACGAGAATCTCGCACTCGTCGGTCAGCGCTTCTCTCGGCACGGGATCCGTCGAGTAGACGTCCTCGAGGTAGCGGCTGAACTCACCTTCGATGGCCATGTAGTCGGCGGCTCCGCGTCTCGCCTCCTTGAACTCGCGGTACCTGGCTTGCTCCTCCGCGTTGAACACTGCGCCGGCCGGAGGCTCCGGCAGGGTCGTCAGCGACGCGTCGCTGACGATCGAGTAACCCTTCCCCGCGATCTTCTCGCTCGCCTTGGAGGCGCGAGTGTCGAACGTCTTCAAACCTGTGACCGGATCCACCTTGATCGACATCTTCCCACTCTCTCGAGCGTCGCTCGGCGCGCGGTTCGCGCACGAGCCACGCCTGCGCGTTCCCGGTTTCAGTGCGCCGTCCAGCCCCCGTCGACGGGCATCGCGATTCCCGTCACGAAGGATGCCTCGTCCGAGCACAGCCAGACCGCCGCGCGCGCGATCTCGGTCGGATCGGACGGGCGGCCCAGCGCATGGACCGGCCGCGCCAGCCCCAACGACTCGGCGGGGGCCGCGAGGTGACTCGCGAGCCGCGCCACCATCGGCGTCTGCACGGCGCCGGGGCACACGGCATTCACGCGCACTCGCTTGGGCCCGTACTCGAGGGCCGCCGTCTTGGTGAGACCGACCACGCCGTGCTTGCTGGCGACATAGGCGGAGAAGCCTCCCAGTGCGACTAGCCCGGCGGCGGAGGCGGTGTTGACGATCGCCCCGCCGCCTTGGTCGACCATCACCGGCAGCTCGTGCCGCAGGCACAGGAAGACGCCTCGAAGGTTGACGGCGATCACGCGATCGAACACCGCCTCGTCGTAGTCCTCCGTGCACACGACCTGGCCCTCGACGCCGGCATTGTTGAAGGCGCAGTCGACGCGACCGAAGCGCTCGACGGCGGCGCGGACCATCGAGCCCACCTGCGCGCTCTGCGAGACGTCGCAGCGCAAGGCCAGCGCCTCGGGCCCCTCGCGCTGCACCAACTTGGCGGTGTCCTGCACTCCGTCTTCGTCGATGTCGGCCACCACCAGGCGCGCCCCCCGGCGCGCAAACTCGACGGCGGTTGCACGACCGATGCCCGAGGCCGCGCCGGTGACCAGCGCGACCTTGTCTTCGAAACCCTCTGCCATGTGCTCATCTCCTCCGCGCTGTAGCGCGTGCTATCCGGCGCGCCCATGACGGAGAAGTCGTCCGGGTGTTGCACCGGTGCACGCGCCGTCTTCGAAGGTGACTTCGCCGTTGAC
>CAZMKX010000483.1:0-3635 GCA_964566375.1 uncultured Myxococcales bacterium | reverse complement strand
AGCGCGAGACACTGATCGGTGACGGCAGCGACGTGCCGCCGCCGAGCGCGCTGGTGCGCGCCGTAGCCGACGCCATGCCGCGGCTGCAGGTCGGTCAGGCGCGCAAGCTCCTGGTCGAGATCCTGCGCCTGGGCCGCGACCTGTGGCTCCGGCTGTGCGCCGGCGAAGCGTCGGACGGCGCGCGTTCCGAGCTCGCGGCCGCGCTCCTGTGCACCTGCGAGGCGGCGTCGGAGCTGGCGCGCCAGGACGGAATCCTCGACGCGCTGCAGCTGCACGGCGAACGGCGCAACGAGCCACCGCCGGGACTCATGGAGAGCCAGGCGCTGTACCACAGCGCGCGCAGCCGGCTCGTGCAGGCGCTGCTGGAGTGCGCCGCATCGCTGTCGCGCCTGCGCGCCCAGGAGCTGCTCGAGCCCGAGGACGAGCGACGCGCCCTGCACGCGATCTGCTTCGAGCTGCGCGAGGAGCTCGAGAGCGTCAGCAAGCTGGCCGAGGAAGCCGGTCAGCTCTTCCCGGGCCGGCCGCAGAGGCTCGGCGAGGCGCGCTGAAAGACGACGCGCCGGCCCTCTCGCGAGAGCCGGCGCGTACCACGCCCAACCTCGGATCTCTCAGGCGTTCGAAGTCGCCTGGGTCTGGAGCTGAGGACCGTTCGGGCCCTCGACGATCGTGACGCCCGGGAGATCGTTCGCCGGAATGCGCCACTGCTTGCCGATGCGCACCGCGCCGATCTGGCCCGACTCGATCAGCCGGTAGACCGTGCGCGCCGAGATGCGCAGGAAGTTGGCCGCCTCGCGAACCGTGATCAGATTCTCCGCCATTCCCATGATTCCCCCCATCTTTCCGGCCCCTTCGGGCCTCTTCAGGCTTTGCGGGTCTTTTCTCCGGCACCACCGTCCAGCCCCGGCCAATCCCGCCCTACATGACTTCGTTTCGACACGGCCGCCAACTCCTTTAGGGAAATTTTTGCGGGCCTCGGTCGGAGCTGGCATCTACAGGCGCCGTGGATCGCGACTACTTCACGCGCTACTGCGGCCGGGCGCCGTACGGCGAGATCTGGCTGGAGCACAGCGGCGCCGAGAACTGCCTGGCAACGCTCCGACGGATCCGCCAGCGACCGAAGTCGATCCTGGTTCTGGGTGCGGCGACGGGCGAGGTGCTCACGCACTTCGAGGACGCGCTCGGCGTGCGCGCGCACGGCTGCGAGATCAGCGCCTGGGCACACGCGCGCATTTCCGCGCGCCAGCGCGGGCGCGTCGCGCGCGCCGACATGCGCCGCTACGTGCCGCGACTCGTCCGTGAAGGTCGCCGCTTCGATCTGATCTTCTGCAACGCGCTGATCTACCTCGCAGCGACGGAGGTGCCGGACGTGCTCGCCGCGGCCAGCCGCATCGGCCGCTACTTCCACTTCTACAGCAGCACGAGCGAGGACCACGAGCCGGGCGATCGCTACCGCGTCACGCTGCGACCGCGGGCATGGTGGCGGCGCCGGTTCATCGAAGCCGGCTGGGAACCGACGCGAAGCCGGTACCTGTGGCGAAGCCGGACGGTTCAGGTACCGAGCGCGGCCGGGCAGACCTCGGCGACGCCGGGCAGCTGACCCGGCGATGCAAGAGCTCGGCGCAAGACGACCAGATCCCGAACGCTGCACGCGGCCACCGGAGCGATCACGTTGCATCGCCGCGCGCCTTCGAGCGTGAGCGGCGCGCCGCCCGGATTCGCGAGTAGCGCGCGGAATGCCGCGACATCCGCATCGTCGAGCCGCTCGTTCACCGCGACGTCGCCGCACAGCGCACCCGCGCGCTCGACGGTGTAGCCCTCGCGCAGCGCCCACAGGGGCAGCCAGCGCCGCCACGGGTCGCTCGCGACCGGATTGAGCCCGACCTCGACCTTCGTGTAGGCGAGCGGCAGCGTGACCGTGCCCGCCGGAAGCTGGGCCGCGCCGAGGTGCAGGTGCGGCCAGCTCCCGGAGCCCGAGTGACCGACCTCTCCGAGCACCGCGCCCGCCGCGACCGGTTGACCGGGCGTCACCGCGAGCGATCCCTGCTTCAAGTGCGTGAATAGAAGCGCGACGTCATCGCCGCCATCGAGGTAGACGAAGTTCGCCGTCCCCGAGACGCCGCTCCTCGGCGGCAGATCCGGATTCGCGCCGGCCGTCGAGATCACCGTGCCGGCGCGCGAGGCGCGCACCGTCTGTCCGAAGCTCGGGTAGTCGGCGAGATTGGCGCTCAGGTACGGGACGTCCGGGTGCAGCGCATTGTCGACGATCGAGAAGTCGTAGCCCCAGTATCCGGCGTGCGTGCCGAGACCGAAGCCGCCCTGGTCGACGTACCAGAGTCCGTCGAGCGCCGGCTCGACCGCCACCGGCGTGCCGGCGGCCGGCAGCGCCGTGTCGAGCGCATACGGCGTCGGCACCAGGCGGAACGATGCGACCGCCGCACCGTAGTCGACGATCGGCACGCCCGGCTGGGTGTAGTCGCGCGTGAACGGAGTGACGCGCACGAAGCTCCGGGCGTCGCTGCCCGAGAGCGCGTCCGCCATGTCCGCGGGCAAGGCCGTGGCGAGCTGCGCGTACGGAATTCGGACCTCGACCACGTTTCCGATTACCGTCGTCGAGTCGCTCCAGTACTGGAACGTCGCGGGACCCGTCGCGGGGTACGTCCACAGGATGTCGTCGAAGCCGAGATACAGGCCGATCTCGAGGTCGAGAAACTGCTGGCCCATGAAGTCGACGTAGAGCCAGAAAGCCAGGTCGTCGGTCGACGGCGCGCCCGCGGTGCGGATGCGCACGAGCAGCGCGTCGTCGAGCGGCGCGATGGAAACCCCCGCGATGTCGCGCGAGAGGTCGCCGCTCGCGTCGCCCGCGGGGTCCGGTAGCTCGGGAATCGCGCCCCAGTCGGAGCCGTCGCCGTCGATCGCGATCGCCGCCGCGACCGGCCGGAGCGCCTCGATGCGCGCGAAGACCGGCGCGTCGCCGATCGGTCCGTTGGCCCGCGCCGCGGCCGCCGCACAGAGCACTGCAGCCGGGATCCATCCGCTCAGCCGGGGCGAGCCGCGCCGCATCGGGCGAGTCTACCATCGACGCGCGCGCGGACTTCTGGGACTGTGAGAGCATCGCGGCGGAGGACCGCGGGGAGCGTCGGATGTCGGAGGCGGGGAGCGGAGGTCGCGGCGCCGCGCTGCGCTGGCTCGCGATCGCCGTCGCAGTGGCCGCCGTCGTCGTGCTTGGGCGCTCGGCGAGCACGCAGGTGGTCGCCTTCGCCCAGTGGGTCGAGACGCTCGGCGCGTGGGGTCCGGTGGTGTTCATCGCGGGCTACGTGCTCGCGGCCGTCGCCTTCGTTCCGGGCTCCGTGCTCACGATCGGGGCCGGCACGATCTTCGGCCTGGTCGAGGGCACGATCTACGTGTTCGTCGCGGCGACGCTCGCCGCGTGCGCGGCTTTCCTGCTCGCGCGCACGGTCGCGCGCGCGGCGATCGAGAAGCGCATCGCCGGAAACGCGCGCTTCGCGGCGATCGATCGCGCGATCGGCCGAGACGGGCGGCGCATCGCGTTTCTGCTGCGACTCTCTCCGGTGTTCCCGTTCAGCCTGCTGAACTACGCGCTCGGTCTCACGCAGATCCGTTTCGCGGACTACGCC
>CAZMKX010000482.1:0-3661 GCA_964566375.1 uncultured Myxococcales bacterium | reverse complement strand
CAGTTCGCGGTGCGCGACGCCTACCGCGACGCGCTGCCGCCCGGGCGCTACCCGGTGGTGGTGCTGTATCTGCAGATCGATCCCGGCGAGGTCGACGTGAACGTGCACCCGGCGAAGTGGGAGGTGCGCTTCCGCGATCCGGCGTCGGTCACGGGCCTGATCCGCCGAGCCATCGGCGCGGCGGTGCGCGTGGGCGGGGCGTCGCGGCCCTCGGCGCCGTACGACACGTCGAGCGCCTCCGGGAGCGCAGGCAGCGCCGACTTCGCGTGGGCCGAGGGCTTCTTCGCGGCGAGCCGCGTCGCCGACGCGGGAGGGCCGGCACCCGCCGCACCGGGCGCGCGCGCACCATTCGCGTTCTCGCGCCTGCGCTACGTCGGCCAGGGGCTCGGCTTGTATCTCGTGCTCGAGGGCGACTCCGGTCTGGTGCTGATCGACCAGCACGCCGCGCACGAGCGCGTGCTGTTCGAACGCCTGCGCCGCGCCGCGCTCGAGGACAAGCTCGAGAGCCAGGCGCTGCTGGTTCCGCAGACGTTCGAGCTCTCGCGCGCGAACGTGGACACGCTGGAGGCGCAGCGCGGGCTGCTCGCGCGCGCGGGCATCGGGCTCGAGCCCGGCGCCGAGACCCTGCGGGGCACGGTGCACGTCGCGCTTCGCTCGGTGCCGTCGCTGCTCGCGGAGCGGCGCGGCACGCAGTGGCCGGAGCTCCTGGCCGAGACCGCGCGCACACTGGCCGGGCCGACGCCGCGCGAGACGCGCGACGGCCTCGAGCGCGCGCTCCACGACCTGCTCGCGACGTCGGCGTGCCACGCCGCGGTCCGCAAGGGCGACCGGCTCGAGCTGCGCGAGGTCGAGCACCTGCTTGCGGCGCTCGACGAGACGATCTGGTTCCCGAACTGTCCGCACGGTCGCCCGATCCTGTCCGCGCTCGACCGCTACGAGCTCGAGCGGCGCTTCCTGCGGCGTTGACGTCCGCGCACCGGCCGCGCGTCGTCGCGATCGTCGGTCCGACGGGGACCGGCAAGACGGAGCTCGCGTGTGCGGTCGCGCGCGCGTGCGGCGCGGAGGTGATCAGCGCGGATTCGATGCAGGTCTATCGCGGCCTCGACATCGGCACGGCCAAGCCGTCGGCCGCGCTGCGCGCCGAGATCCGGCATCACGGCCTCGATCTCGTCGCGCCCGACGAGCCGATGTCGGCGGGTCGCTGGGCCGAGGCCGCGCGCGCGGCCGCGTTCGCGATCGCCGCGCGTGGTCGCTCGATCCTGCTCGTCGGCGGCACCGGTCTGTACGCGCGTGCCTTCGCCGGCGGCTTGATCGAGGGCGTCGGCTCCGACGCGATCCTGCGCGCCACGCTCGAGTCGAAGCCGCTCGCGTTCCTGCGCGCCGAGCTCGAAGCGCGTGATCCGCCGGCCGCGGCACGCATTCCGCCTGCCGATCGGGTCCGGACGGTCCGCGCACTCGAAGCTCTCGCACTCGGCCGGACGCGGATCTCCGAGCAGCAGGCGCGCCACGGCTTCGGCGACCGACCCTTCGACGTGGTCTGGCTCGGTCTCGCGATCGATCGGGACGTCCTCGCCCGGCGCCTGCGCGCGCGCGTGGAGGGGATGTTCGCGGCCGGCCTCGTGGCGGAGCTCGAAGGGCTCCACGCGTCGGGCTATGCGCCCGGCCTCCGCTCCCTGCAGGCGATCGGCTACCGCGAGGCGGGTCGCCTGCTCGCAGGGGAGATCTCGCAGCCCGAGGCGATCGAGCTCGCCTGGATCGCGACGCGCCGCTATGCGAAGCGCCAGCGGACCTGGTTCCGCGCGGAGCCGGGGCTCGAGTGGATCGACGCAGACGCCCGCGACGTCGCCGTCGAACGCGTCCTGCGCGCGCTCAGCCGTCGTTGATCGTGTTGTACGAGACGCCGATGTGGACCGGGCAGGGGCCGTAGTTCTCGGAGTAGAGCGACCAGGCGTCTTCCATCGAGCGGAAGAGCGGCGGTTGGGCGTCTTCGCGGAAGAGCGTGATGAAGCCGGGAATGATCTCGAACACGCCGGCGATCTCGCGGAACAGGAATCCGCCGACCTGCAGGCCGAGCAGCAGCACGTAGCCGGGTGCAGCGGCGCCGATCTTGTTGTACATCGGGTCGTCGATCTCGGTGAGACCGTAGTACTCGTCCTTGGCCGCGATGTAGGGCCCGAGCAGCGCATCGAACGGTGCCAGAACGAGGTTCGCGCCCGCGCGGCAAAGCTGGCTGGCGTCGGCGTTGGCGCTTCCCGGCGTGGCGCAGACCGTGCTCGCAACCATCAGCGCCACGAGCAGCGCGCCTACAGACCTGGAGCCCTTCATCGACCGACCCTCCCCGAACGTTCCCCGACGAGCAAGCCCGGCGAGCCTCGCCCAAAACCGCGAGCTGTGTCAACCACTGGCTGCACGGGCACGACTTGGAGTGGCGCCGACATGACGAAAAGTGGCAACGGGAGCCCTCCGCTCGTCGCGATCGTGGGCCGGGCGAACGTCGGGAAATCGACGCTCTTCAACCGTCTGTTGCGCGAGAGCCGCTCGCTGGTCGAGGATCGCCCCGGAGTGACGCGCGATCGTGTCGCGTCGCTGACCCAGATCGAGGGCCACGAGATCCTGCTGGTCGACACGGGCGGCCTCGAGCCGGATGCCGAGCTCGGCATTCCCGCCGCGATCCGCCGCCAGGTGGGTCTGGTCGTGGCGGACGCGACCGTGATCGTGTTCGTGGTCGACGCTCGCGACGGCCTCCTGCCGGGGGATCAGCAGATCGCGGAGATCCTGCGCCGCGCGGGCCCGCAGGTCGTCGTCGCGGCCAACAAGGCCGACAATCCCAAGCTCGAGGCGGCCAGCGCCGACTTCCACCGACTCGGCTTCCCCGAGATCATTCCGACCTCTGCGGCGCACGCGCGCGGCCTGGTCGACCTCGAGATGGCGATCGCCGAGCGGCTTCCCGTCACCCGCGAGGTCGAGGAGGAGGAGGGCGAGCGTCGGCCCGGTCCACCGCGTCTGGCGATCGTCGGACGGCCGAACGTGGGGAAGTCGTCCCTGCTGAACGCGCTGCTCGGCGAGGAGCGGAACATCGTCGCCGACGAGCCGGGCACGACGCGCGACGCGACCGACTCGTTCCTTTCCGTGGACGGTCGCGAGGTCGTTCTCGTCGACACCGCGGGCATGCGCCGGGCGGGCCGCCGCTCCGAGCGCCTCGAGCGCGGCAGTGCGCTGATGGCCCTGCGCTCGCTCGAGCGCTGCGACGTGGGCCTGCTGGTGATCGATGCGGAGACGGGGGTCTCGGACCAGGATGCGAAGATCGCGCGGCTCGCGCTCGACCGCGGCCGGCCGCTCGTGCTGCTGCTGAACAAGTGGGACGTGATCGAAGGAACCGATCGCGGTGCGGAGCTCGAGCGTCAGCTCGAGCGCAAGCTCGGCTTCGTCCCCGAGGCGGTGATCCTGCGCACCAGCGCGAAGACGGGGCGCGGGCTCTCGAAAATCCTGCCCGAGGCCCTGCGCCTCCACGACGACCTCGACATCGACGTCCCGACGGCGGAGCTCAATCGCGCGCTGGAGGAGGCCACGACGAAGAACGTCCCGCCGCTGCGCGGCAAGCGGCGGGCGCGCTTCTTCTACGCCACCCAGATCGCGAAGCGACCGCTGACCTTCGTCGTGT
>CAZMKX010000481.1:0-3667 GCA_964566375.1 uncultured Myxococcales bacterium | reverse complement strand
AGAAGTCCGCGTCGCGCGACGGCTTCACGAGCAGGAGCTGGTCGCCGCCGATGCCCAGCCGGCGGTCGAGCGCGAAACGCGCGAACGCCGCCCAGTCCGCGACCGGGTCGCCCCCGAGGCAGTCGATCACGACCAGGTCGTTTCCCGCGCCGTGCATCTTCGCGAACGGAATCGCGGTACGCGTCGTCACGGCGTCGTCACCACGGCGGACGGCGCGTTCGGGTCCGCACACTCCTCGGTGTTGCCGGTCGCGGGTGCGGCCGAGACGGGCGGAGTCTTCGGCGCGGGTGCCGCAGACGTGGACGTGCGCACGGGCGGGCCGTACTTGCCGCAGGCGGTGGTCGCCAGGAGCGCGAGCGCGAGAACGGCCTTCCGCGGGATCACGGCGTGTCTCCCGCGAGCTCGGCGCGCGCGCTGGCGATCGCCTCGTGCACTCGAACGCGCGCGGGTGCGCCGGGCGCGACGCGCGCCTCGAGCGAGCGCTCCACCGAGAAGAAAGAAGCCGGGTCGACGTCGAGCTCCGGGTGGAACGCGAGCAGCGCCTGACGCGAGAGCGAAGCCAGCGAGATCCCCTCGCCGAGCGCGTGCGCGACAACGCGGCCCACGACGCCGTGCGCCTCGCGAAACGGAACGCCGCGCAGGACGAGATGGTCGGCGAGATCCGTCGCGATCAGCATCGGGTCGCTCGCCGCGCGCGAGGTGGCCTCCGCGTTCACGCGCAGCGTCGAGATCACGCCCGTCAGCACGTCGAGGCAGGTGCGCGCGGTCTCGACCGCGTCGATCACCGGCTCCTTGTCCTCCTGCATGTCGCGATTGTACGAGAGCGGCAGCCCCTTCAGCGTCACCAGCAGACCGACCAGGTCCCCGACGACGCGGCCGGACTTGCCGCGCACGAGCTCCGCGGCGTCGGGATTCTTCTTCTGCGGCATCAGGCTCGAGCCGGTGGAGAACGCATCGTCGAGCTCGACGAAGCCGAACTCCGTCGAGCTCCACATCACGAGCTCCTCGCACAGCCGCGACAGGTGGACCATCAGGATCGCGAGCGCCGCCAGCAGCTCGAGCGCCCCGTCGCGCGCCGAGACGGAGTCCAGGCTGTTCCGCGTAGGGCCGTCGAAGCCGAGCTCCCGCGCCGTGCTCTCGCGGTCGATCGGCAGTGTGCTGCCGGCGAGCGCGCCCGCTCCGAGCGGCGAGCGAGACATGCGCGCGCGCGCATCGGCGAGGCGGCCCGCGTCGCGGGAGAGCGCTTCGTAGTGAGCGAGCCAGTGATGCGCGAGCCGCACGGGCTGTGCGCGTTGCAGATGGGTGTAGCCCGGCAGCACGACCTCGACCTCGCGCCCCGCGCGTTCGACGAGCGCCGAGCGCAGCTCGGCGAGCGAGCGCCGCACGTCGCCGATCGCCTCGCGCATCCAGAGCGTGAAGTCGGTGGCGATCTGGTCGTTTCGGCTGCGGCCGGTGTGCAGCTTGCCGGCAACGGGGCCAGCGATCTCCGTGAGCCGCCGCTCGACGTTGGTATGCACGTCCTCGAGCGCGGGGTCGAGCACGAGCGCGCCGGTCTCGAGCTCGCGCGCGACCTGTTCGAGCCCCTTCACCAGCGCGTCGCGCTCGGCGCTCGTGATGATCCCCTGGCGCGCGAGCATGCGCGCGTGCGCGACGCTGCCGCGGACGTCCTGCGGCCACAGCTTTCCGTCGACGTGCACGGAGGCCGAGAAGCGCTCCATGCGCGGATCCGTGGGCTTCGCGAAGCGCCCGCCCCAGGTCTTGGAGCTCTTGGATTCGGCCATTCTTCCCTCGGGGCGGGTCGAGGATGCCCGCGGGAGGGGGGGCGCGCAAGCGAGCGCCGAACCTTAAGCTCTGGCCGTGCTGCAGAGACACCTCCCCCGCCTCGCCGTCCTGCTCGCAATCCTCGCCGTGCTGGCGGGCGTCTGGGCGTGGCGCGCCGTGGCGGAGCTCGAGGAGCGGGTCGAGGCGCGCTTCCAGGGACGCCTGTTCGCCGTGCCTTCGCGGGTCTACTCGCGCCCGCTCGAGCTGCGGCTCGGGCTCGACGTCGAGCGCCTGAACCTGCGGCAGCGACTCGAGCGCATGGGCTACGTCGCGGCGGTCGGCAGCGCGCCGATGCTCCGGCCCGGCGAATTCCTGCAGAAGCCGGGCTCCTTCCAGGTATTCCGCCGCGCCTCGCGGCTTCCCGACCGCAACGAGCCGGCGAAGCTGTTCTCGCTCCGGCTCGACGGCTCGCGCATCGCGACGGTGCGCGACGCCGAGGGCGAGCTCCTGCCGTCGGCGCTGCTCGAGCCCGAGATCATCGCGCAGTTCCACGGCTCCGAACGCGCGGACCGTCGGCTCGAAGCGCTCGCCGACGTGCCGCCCGTCCTCGTCGACGCGATCATCGCGGTCGAGGACCAGTCCTTCTTCGAGCACAGCGGCATCCACGTCTGGCGCATCGCCGGCGCCATGCTCGCCAACCTGCGCGCCGGCCGGGTGGTGCAGGGCGGAAGCACGCTCACGCAGCAGCTCGCGAAGAACTTCTACCTGACACGCGAGCGCACGTGGTCGCGAAAGGGCACCGAGGCGCTGATGGCGCTCCTGCTCGAGCGCAACCACACCAAGCGCGAGATCCTCGAGGCGTACCTGAACGAGGTCTACATGGGCCAGCGCGGCTCGGTCGCCATCCACGGCGTCGGCGAGGCCGCGCAGCACTACTTCGGAAAGCCCGTCGGACAGCTCACCCTGCCCGAGGCCGCGCTGCTCGCCGGCCTGATCAAGGGCCCGAACCTGTACTCGCCGTACAAGCACCCGGAGGCCGCGCGCAAGCGACGTGACCTGGTGCTGTCCGTGCTGCGCGAGCAGGACAAGATCGACCGCGACGCCTACGAGAGCGCGCTGGTCGCCGATCTCGGCGTGCGCGACGTCTACGTCGACGAGTACGTCGCGCCGTACTTCGTCGAGGGCCTGCGCCAGGACCTCTCGGAGCGCTACGGCGACGAGGTCCTGCAGGGAGGCGGGATGGCGATCTACGCCACGCTCGACGCGGAGGTACAGCGCGCAGCGAACCTGGCCGTAACGCGGCACCTCGAGAAGCTCGAGAAGGACTACCCGAAGCTGCGGCGCGCGGAGTCACCGCTGCAGGCGGCGGTGGTGGCGCTCTCCCCGCGCACCGGCGAGATCCTGGCGCTCGTCGGCGGCCGCGACTACCGGCAGAGCCAGTTCAACCGCGCGGCGCAGGCGCTGCGCCAGCCAGGCAGCGTGTTCAAGCCGATCGTGCTGCTGACCGCGCTCCAGCGCCGCGACGGCGAGCCGCAGTTCACGCTGCTCTCGAAGCTCGAGGACGCGCCGTTCACGCAGAAGCTGCCGACCGGGACCTGGCAGCCGGTGAACTACGACGGCGAGTACCGCGGCACCGTGACGCTGCGCGACGCGATCGAGCAGAGCATGAACGTGCCGATCGCGAAGCTCGGCATCGCACTCGGCCCGGAGCGCATCGTCGAGACGGCGCGCAAGATGGGCATCACGAGCCCGTTGGCCGCGGTCCCGAGCGTCTCGCTCGGATCCTCGGAGGTCACGGTGCTCGAGGCCTCTCGCGCCTATGCGGTGCTCGCCTCCGGCGGCTCGCTGCCCGGCGTGCGCTCCTACACCGAGGTGGTTCAAGCCGACGGCACGGTGAGCGAGGAGC
>CAZMKX010000480.1:2216-3678 GCA_964566375.1 uncultured Myxococcales bacterium | reverse complement strand
GCGGGATCTGGCTGTAGAGCTGCGGGGGATCCTCGCTGTCGTCCATGTAGTGGTATTCGAAGGCCGGCACGAACAGGTCGTCGTCGGCGTTCACGTCGATCGTGCGCACGCCGAAGCTCGAGAGCTCCGTGGTGAGTGCCTGCGGCGGCACGATCCAGACCTGCCGCGGCGCGGCCACGAACTGGTACTGGATCTTCCGGTTGGTCGAGAGCACGCGGTACTTGCGCAGCTCTCCGCCATAGAGGCGGCTGCCGAGCACGTAGGATTCGAGCATGCCGCCCGCGAAGTCCGGCTCGAAGCCGCGCGCGAAGCGCAGTGACTCCGGATCGTGCGGGCGCGCGAACCAGGCGACGCGCTTTCCGCCGTGGATCAGGTTTCGTCGGTCCGCGGCCGCCTTGCGCCGCGGCGCCGTGAAGTCCGAGTACGGGGCGACGCGAGTGTCGGGTGCGTGGCGGAGCACGAGCGGCATCGCGCGCTCGTCTCGCCTGGGTCGCGGAACCTTCCGCGTCAGCGCGTCGAGCGGCGCCTGGATCTCGAGCGGCAGGTTCGTGGTCTCCTCGGCGGTGTATAGGCTGCGCTCGCCGTTCTCGACCACCCACTTCAAGTCGCCCTTGCCGATCCAGTTCTCGGACTCGGAGCGGGCGAAGTGGCTCGCCGAACGCCAGATCAGCGAGGCATCCTTGTAGAAGATGCGCGCGAAGAGCTCGCGCCGCCTTGCGGGAAGGTCGCGATCGGCGCCCAGCATCACGAACGCGATGAAGAAGCGGGCGTTCACGTCCATGCGCAGGTGCGACAGGTAGAAGACGGTGTCGAAGAGCCGGAGCTTGTGCTTGGGGGTGTAGCCGCGCGCCAGCAGGAGCGCGGGATCGCGCTTCGCCTCGCCCGCGCAGCGGATCCGCGCGCCGTCCGCGAGCAGCCGGCGGAACTCGCGCTCGACCGCTCGCGGCGGAAGGTCCTCTGCGGCCACGCCCGTCACGATCGCGGTCGGAATTCGTGTCATCGTTGCGTCAAGCTGCTGCTCCCCGCCGCTCCCCGCAAGAATACCGAAGGGTTGACTGCGACGGGGCGTTTCAGCCATACAAGCGGAGATGCTCCGCACGGTCCCGATTCTCGCGCGCCTCTGGGTGGCCCTCGTGTTCGCCGCGATCGTCCTTCCGTCCGCGGCCGGCGAGGTGAAGCTGCCGGCGCGTGACGAGGTCGAGGAAGCGATACCGCAAGGCAGCGCGCTGACGGGCCGCGAGATCTTCGACCGTTTCCTCGACAACCGCCTGCACTCGGCCGTGCAGTGGCAGACCGTCATCTCGCGGGACCCGGGCGGGAACGAGCAGCGCTCGCGCTTCTGGGTGCGCTGGAAGGACTACCGCGACTCGAACAAGAAGGCGGTCGACGGCGTGCTGGCCAAGACGCTGGTCAAGTTCCAGGCGCCCGAGGACATGCGCCAGGTCGGCTTCCTGATGGTCGT
>CAZMKX010000480.1:0-2116 GCA_964566375.1 uncultured Myxococcales bacterium | reverse complement strand
ACAGCATCGAGAATTTCGACGGCGCCTGGGTCGCCACGCGCTCGACGATGCACAACCTGAAAGAGAACACCTCGACGAGCGTCTGGGTCGAGGCGCTCGATCCGGACGTATCTCTCGCCGACCAGCAGTTCAGCACGTTCCAGCTCTCGCTTCGGCACTGAGCCCGGCTAGGAACTCGCGATCGGGTCCCCGTAGCGATCGGCGAAGACGCTCTCCTCGAGCGGACGGCGCCGCAGCCGCTTCGGAAACGGCTTGGCCGGATACCCGACCGCGATCGTCGCGGCGGTCGAGATCTCCTCGGGGATCCCGAGCAGCGCCTTCACCTTCGGCTCCTCCGCGCAGAGCAGCGTCGTGAGCGCAGTGCCGAGCCCCTCGGCGCGGCAGGCGAGCAGGAAGTTCTGCACGGCGGGGTAGATCGAGGCCCCTCCCACGACCGAGAGCCGACCCAGGTTCTGGTCGGTCGCGTGACAGTCCGCGAGCCGAGCGCAGACGACCACGAGCGTCGGGACGGCGGCGAGGTTCTTCGCGAAGTGGTCGGCGTCCTGGATGATGCGCGGCAACGCGTCGACCCGGAGCGCGCCCTGGGTCATCGCGCCGACGTACGTCCGCCAGTGCGGAAGGTAGAGCTCGGCGAGCCGCTCGCGAAGCGCGGGATCGCTCACGGCCACGAAGCGCACCGGCTGGCGGTTGCCTCCGCTCGGCGCGGAGCGCGCGGCCTCGAACGCGCGGCGCAGGACCGCGACGGGCACCGGATCCGGTCGGTAGTACCGGCACGTGCCGTTGCTCTCGATCGCCTCGTACAGGTCCATCGGTTTCTCCTTCGCCGACCGCCGGAGTAGAATCCCACAACCGCCAGGAGGAACGCATGCCTCTTCCCCAGGAGATCAAGCCGCTCAACCCCGAGATGATGGACTCGCTCGCGAAGTCGCACGCGATGGACTGGATCCCGAGCGCGGACGATCCGAAGCGGGCGTTCATGAAGATCCTCTGGCTCGGGCCCGAGACGGGCCGCTGGGCCGTGCTCTTCCGCTGGCTGAAGGGCTATGCCGCGGCGCCGCACAAGCACCTCTCCGCCGCGCACACCTTCGTGCTGAAGGGCAAGCTGCAGATCCGCGACGGCGTGCTCGAGGCCGGCGACTACGTGTACGAGCGCAACGGCATGATCCACGGTGCAACCACCGCGCTCGAGGACACCGAGTACCTCTTCATCTGCGACGGTCCGGTGCTCTTCTTCGACGAGAATCAATTCACGTCGTATCTCGGCTGGGAGGAGCTCACCCGGATCCAGGAAGCGCACGCCGCGCAGAAGCGGAAGTCCGCCGCCGCCTGAGCCGTCCGCGACCCGCGCGCGTCGCAACCCAATCCGGTTTCGCATCCAGGAGAGCTTCGTGTCCAAGTCGCTGATCGTGCTGCTGCTCACGTTACTCGTCACCGTCGGAGTCGCCGGTGCGTGCAAGCACGGCGACGAGCCCACGGCAGAAGAGTCGGAGCTCGCGGTCCCTCCCGGAATCGAGACGCTCCCGCTCGAGGTCGTCGTGGCGACGCGCCTGAACGTGCGCGCGGGGCCGGGCCCCGAACACCCCGTCGTGGGGAAGCTCGCGCAGGGCGAGCAGGTCCGCGTGCTCGAGGAGCTGAACGGCTGGAAGCGCATCCGGCCCGACGCGGGTGGCCTCGAGGGCTGGGTGGCGGGCGAGTACGTCCGCAGCACGCCCGCGCGCTGAGGTCCCCGCCGAGGCCCGCAACGGCTCGATGGACGCCCGCCGGGGCCTGTGCTTCCATCGCGTCTGGCGCGGAATCCCCCGCGCGTGGCCCCGACGGGCCGTTACGGAGGCGCCGTGTCGACGATCGAGCTCACCGGTGAGAGCTTCGAAGAGACCATCACCGGAAACGGCGTCGTGATCGTCGACTTCTGGGCGCCGTGGTGTGGCCCGTGCCGGAATTTCGCGCCCGTCTTCGAGGCCGCGTCCGCGCTGCACACCGACGCGGTCTTCGCCAAGGTCAACACCGACGAGGAGACCGAGCTCGCGGGCGCGTTCGAGATCGAGTCGATCCCGACTCTGATGATCTTCCGCGACCAGATCTGCGTGTTCTCGCAGCCCGGCTCGCTTCCCGCCGA
>CAZMKX010000479.1:0-3684 GCA_964566375.1 uncultured Myxococcales bacterium | reverse complement strand
CCGAGCGCGACCGAGAGCGGAATCCCGAAGTTCTGCTCGAAGAGCGCCTCGCCCTCGGCGCCGCCGACACCGAGCTGCGACACCACCACGTCGGTGGACGTGGAGTACACGTCCTTCTCGAGCTTCGCCTTCGACTCGAACGAGAGCGCGCCGTCCGAGAGCCCGTAGCCGGTCGGCGTCACGTACGGATTGAACTGCGCGAGCGGGAGCTTCACCAGCCTGGTAGTGATCTTCGAATCGCCTGGCGCGATCCGACCGGTCACGTCGAGCGTCGCTCCGCCCAGTCCTTTCATCGCCAGGGTCAGGCCGTCGACGCGGGGGCCGGGCCAGTGGACGCCGTGTGCGCGCAGGTTCAGGGCGTCGATCCGCGTGCGATAGAAGGGCTTGACCGCGCGATCGGTGATCCGCGCGCTGCCGCCTTCGAGGCGAAGGCGCACGACGTCGACCGACACCTCCGTGGCGGGCGCGGACTCGCCGGACGGTGGCGCCGGCGCCTCGGCCGGGACGGGCGTCGCTGCCTCCGCTTGCGCGCCCTCGGCCGGAACGCTGCCGAACGACGGAAGCACCAGGCCATCCTCGGCGCGCGTGATCAGGAACGCGGGAGAGACCAGCCGCAGCAGGTCGAGCTTCACGCCGACCTTCCGTTGTGCCGGCGCCTTCGCGAGCACGTCGGGCATCGCGATCTCGCCGATGCCGACCTCGAGGTCCTTCCAGGTGACACCGAACTCTTTCGCGGTCTTATCGTCGCCGACGTCGAGTCCCGCCAGGCCGAGCGTGCCCGCCACCCGCAGGTCCTCGGCCAGCGCGATCGTCAGGTCCGCGCGCGCCGTTCCCTTGCGCAGCAGGTTCACGGCGGGCGCGTCGACCTGTGCGAGCAGCGGCGGCAGCGCGAGATCGGCGATCGCGAGCTTGCCGTCGAAGGCGAGCGGCTCGGTCACGATGCCTCCGTCGACGGCGAGCTTGCCCGCACCTTCCACGACCGAGAGCGTGAGCGGCCAGCGGCTGCCTTTCGCGCTCGAGATCTCGAGCACCTGGGCGTCGACGCCGAGCTCGAGCGGCTTTGCATCGCCGCGCAGATCGACGACGGCGCCGTCGACGCGCACCTTGCGCACGCCCCACGTCCACGGCTTCGGCGGCTCGGAGACCTCCACGTCGACGTCGGTCTTCGGCGCCTCCTCGTCCGCTTCCGCCGCCGCCGCTTCCGCGGGATCGGGCTTCACGAGCACGGGCAACGGCAGCTTCGACTTCGGGTCGACGACCACGCGCGCGCCGAGCAGCGCGACCTCGGCGACGATCGCGCTCTGCTTCTGCAGGTCGATCTCGTCGAGGTCGACCGTGAGCTTCTTCCAGGCGAGCGCGGGGCCGGCGAGCTTCGGCACCGTCACCGCGACGTCCGAGAGCGACGCCGTGCCGCTCACCTGGTGCAGGCCGCCGGGCTCGATGCGGTGCTTGATCACCGCGTCGAGCGTGCCTTTGAGATCGCTCCAGCCGAAGAGCGCCAGGTACCGGCGTCCCCGGCCGATCGGCAGGTTCGTGAGCGTGATCGTCGAGGTCGCGCCGGGCCCCTTGGGCGTCTGCGTGACCTGCGCGTCGAGCCCGACCGAGCCCTGATCGAGCTGCGCCTGGATCACGATCCGGCCCGGCTCCTGGCCCGTCGGATCGATGCGCAGCGCCAGCTGCTGCGCGGAGAGATCCTTCACCGAGAGATCGAGATTCTGCGGCTCCTTCCCGACCGTGTAGTCGCGCACGTGGATCTCGCCGTCCTTGAACGCCACCGAGTCCGCGGCGAGCGACCAGCCGAACGGCTCGGGGTTCTCGGGCTCCGGTTCCGGCGGCTCCGGGCTCGGCACGGGCTTCGGCAGCAGCAGGCCCTTCTTGAAGCGGTCGAGCCGCACGGCGAAGCCGTCGAGCTCGAACTCCTCGACCTCGATCGTCTTCGTGAACAGCGCGAGCCAGCTGATCTGCGTCCACAGCCGCTTCGCCTCGAAGAGCGCGGGCTCGGTCGACGGCCGCTCGTCGGTGTGAACCGAAACCCCCTTCAGCGTGACACCGCCGCGGATCAGCGACAGGTCGATGTCTTCGAGCTCGACGCGGCCGACCAGCGCCTGGTCGGCCTGCGAGACGATCACCGAGCGCAGCACGTATGGCAGCGCGACGCGCGCGATCACCAGCAACGCGAGGACACCGAGCAGGACTTGATTCCGTCTTCGGCGCAGCGCGCGCATCACGAATTCCCGGTCGGGAAGCTTCATCGGGCGCTAGGATACCGGGAATGAAGAACATCGCGCTCCCGCTCGCGGCGCTCGTCCTGCTCGGCGCTTCACCGCTCTCGGATTCGACGACGGCTTCGGGTCTCAAAGAGGCGCTGAAGATCGCGACCGAGCGCGCGGTCCAGAGCACCTCGCAGACGGGCGGGTTTCTCGACAACCCCAAGATCCGCATCCCCCTGCCGGGGAAGCTCGAAACGATGGCGACCGCGCTGCGCGGCGTGGGCATGGGCGCACAGGTGGACGAGCTCGAGGTGGCGATGAATCACGCCGCTGAGAAGGCGTCCGCCGAGGCGACGCCCGTCTTCGTCGACGCGATCTCGCAGATGAGCTTCAAGGACGCGAGCGGGATCCTGTCCGGAGGAGACACGGCGGCGACGAAATACTTCGAGAAGAAGACCAGCGCTCCTCTCCGCACCAAGTTCAGCCCGATCGTCGGCGACGCGATGAAGGACGTCGGTGTCGCGAAGCTCTACGACCAGCTCGTCGGCCAGTACACGTCGGCGGTGCCGTTCGCCTCCGCACCGAAGTTCGACCTGAACGGCTACGTCACGGACCAGACGCTCGCCGGGCTCTTCACCGTCGTCGGCGAGGAAGAGAAGAAGATCCGCACGAATCCCACCGCGCGCGCGACGGATCTGTTGAAGCAGGTCTTCGGAAACTAACGCTCGTCTTCCTTCCAGTGGAAGCGGTGCAGGATCCGGTGCACGAGCGGCGTGATCATGATCGCCAGGATGAACAGGAAGAGCAGACCGGCGTAGAGCGCGTAGAGGCCCGCGAACACTTTTCCGCCGTCGGTTTGGGGAGCGTTCACGGGCCCCATGCCGCCGAGCAGCATAGCCGAGTTCAGGAAGGCATCGCGCCACGCGAGGCCTTCGAAGTACTCGTAGCCGGACATTCCCAGGCCGAGGGACGCCGCGAGCAGGGCGAGCGCGAAGAGCAGGTGACGCAGCACGCGCCCGACGAACTGAAGGGTGGGGATCGGCGGGGTTCCGTGCGGCTCGTACATCGCGGAGGCGGCTACGGAGCTCGCGGCTCCATGCGGAAGTACCAGGTGGGCAGCGCGTCCGCGTCGGCCTTCGCGCCGGGCTCGAGCTCGTGGAGCTGCTCCGCGAGCGGCGCGAGCTCGGCGGGATCGGTCACGCGCACGGCGCGCAGCGGATAGAGCTTCCCGTCGCGCCGGATCACGACGCGGTCGTCCGCCAGCGCGAGCGACGGCCAGGTCTTCCGCGAGCCGAGCAGCGCGAAGACGTAGAGCTTCCCGTCACGCACGAGGTAGCTCGTCGTGATCGCGCGCGGATTCGACACGTCGACCTGGACCTCGACGTGCTCGCTCAGCTCAGGGTTAGCGGGGAGGATCGCGCTCCAGTCCGCGACGGGCGTCTCGACGAGCTCGCCCGTCATCGCGCCGCCGGGG
>CAZMKX010000478.1:0-3695 GCA_964566375.1 uncultured Myxococcales bacterium | reverse complement strand
CGGATCCTCCCGCGGACCACTGCTTTGGGACTGACTCCGCTCGGCTGCGCCCCGCGGCCGGCCGTTGCAGCGTCGCCATCGCGAACGATCAATCGGGAGCCGAGGCCTCGTAGTCGCGCAGGGCCCGGTCGACCAGGCGGCGGAAGTCGGGGTGGCTGAGCAGCGCGAAGCTGTTTCCGCTCTTGATCGCGGCCTGTACCTCGGGCTTGGCGGCGAGCTCGGCCAGCGCGGGGTCGTTGCGGATCGCCTGGAGTCGTGGCGCGATCCGCGTCAGTGTCGCCTGCACCTGCGCGAGAAAGGCGTCCGAGTCGCCGCGCGCCGCTTCGTCGACGACGCCCAGGTCGGCGAGCCGCGCGCGGAGGTCCGCGTCGTAGGGGATCGCCAGGAAGCTCGGGCGCGCGAGCGCGCGGTCGACCTCACCGGTCGAGACGTACTGCCAGAACAGCGTGTCTTCCTGCAGGGCCGCGATCCGCGGGTTCGCCAGCAGCTGCTGCGCCGAGGCCACGGCTGCGCCCGGATTCGACGCGAGCTGAATGGCGAGCGAGCGACCCGGACCTTCGCCCATCGAGGCATTCACGCCCGCCGACACGATCCGTCGCGCGCTGCCGACCAGATAGGAGTTGCCAGCCGACTCGCTGCCCTGCGGCAGCCCCGCGCTGTGCGCCGCGTCGAGAAAGCTTCCGAGTACGCCGAGCAGGAGGAGCGCGAGCGCAGCCTGACCCGCGCCGAAGAACGCGCCGCCGAGCCGGTCGAGGCCGCTCCGGCCCGAGTCCTCGCGGCGCGAGCGCTCGGCGCGGATCAGCACGAACGAGGTCGCGCTCGCGACCGTGTAGACGAGCAGGAACGCGGCCGAGCCCGCCAGCGCGCCCGCCATCAGCCGCGAGGTTCCCGACAGGATCGATATCAGCGTCGCGAGCTTCGAAGCCGCGAGGAGTCCCGCAGCGTAGGCGGCCGCGATCGTCGCCACGCGCAGGAAGCCTGCGAGCGCTCCCCGCATGGCGCCGAGCGCCACGCAGGTCGCCAGGATCCCGAGCGCGAGCAGGTCGAAGAGCATCGCCCCGCGAATCGGCCCCGCGGGCTAGCCCCTGAAGCCGTCCTCGGGCGGAGCCGTCGCGCGCTGGCGCAGGAGGTGGTCGCAGAGCACGAGCGCCACCATCGCCTCGACCATCGGTACCGCGCGCGGCAGGACGCAGGGATCGTGACGACCTTGCGCCTCGAGCTTCACGCTCTCGCCCGCGCGGTTCACCGTCTCCTGCTCCTTGCGGATCGTGGCGGTCGGCTTGAACGCCGCGCGCAGGACGATCGGCTCGCCGTTCGAGATTCCACCCTGCACGCCACCGGAGCGGTTCGTGCGCGTGCGCACGCGGCCGGTCGCGTCGGCGAAGAACGGGTCGTTGTGCTCGGAGCCCGTCAGCCGTGTGCCGGCGAAGCCCGAGCCGATCTCGAAGCCCTTGCAGGCGGGCAGCGAGAGCAGGGCGCTCGCGAGCTCCGCGTCGAGCTTCTGGAATACGGGCTCGCCGAGGCCCGCGGGAACCCCGTGCGCGACGCAGGTGACGACACCGCCCAGTGAATCTCCGGCGCGGCGCGCTTCGTCGATGCGGCGGATCATCTCCTCTGCGGCCACGGGATCGGGACAGCGCGTGATCGAGCCCTCGACCTGCTCGCGCGTGACCGCGAGCGGATCCGATTTCGCCTCGACCGTGTGCACCTGCGAGACGAATGCGACGATCTCGCCGACACCGAAGAGGCGCAGCACCTTTCGCGCGATCGCCCCCGCAGCGACGCGGCCGATCGTCTCGCGTGCGCTCGCGCGGCCGCCGCCCTGCCAGTTGCGGATGCCGTACTTCGCCTCGTAGGTGTAGTCCGCGTGCGACGGGCGGTAGACGTCGCGCATGTCCTCGTACGCCTCGGAGCGCGCGTCCTCGTTGCGAACCAGCACGAGGATCGGCGTACCGAGCGTGCGGCCCTCGAAGACGCCCGACAGGATCTCCGCGCGGTCGGCTTCCTGGCGCGGTGTGGTCAGCCGGCTCTGGCCGGGGCGGCGGCGGTCGAGCTCGAGCTGGATCTCGCTGACGTCGAGCGGGACCTGCGCCGGACAGCCGTCGATCACCACCCCGACCGCGCCGCCGTGCGACTCGCCCCAGGTGTGGATGCGGAAGATCTGTCCCGTCGATGAGCTCACGCCGGGATCATAAGGGCTGCCGATCCGGCGGGCGACGCCCCGGCCCCTTGCGCAAGAGGACGTAGCTCGCGCCGGTGCCGCCGTCGGCCCGCGGCGCGCTGGTGTAGGCCAGCACGATGAGCCGCGCGGGCCCGCGCGCGAGCCAGCGTGGAAGCGCGGGCTTCAGCACCGCCTCGCCGTTCGGCGAGCGCCGTCCGCGCCCGTGGACGATGCGCAGGCAGCGCAGCCCGCGGGCGTGCGACTCGACGATGAAGCTCTCGACCAGCCCGCGCGCGGTCTCGGCGTCCGTGCCGTGCAGATCCAGGTCGGCCTGCGGCGTGAACTCGCCACGGCGAAGCCGGCGCAGGACGCGCGGGTCGAGGCCCGGCACGCAGCCCTCGATCACCTCGTCGTCGTGCCGGGTACCGAACGGCAGATCGCCGTTCAGCAGCGCGTCGAGCTCTCGCATCACCTCGCGCTCGCGCGCCGACAGCGCGACGGGCTCGAAGTAGCGCGGCTGCGGCGTCCGCTGGGTTCGCGCGATCGGCTGCACGCCCGCGACCGCGTCGCTCCAGGCCTCGTCGTCGCTCGGGTCCTTCACGTCGATGCCTCCGCCTCGAGCAGCGTACGCGCCCGGCGCACGGCCGTCTCGAGATTCGGCGTGATGTTCTCGTCGCCCAGGTGCAGGTGGAACTCGGCGCGCCGCATCAGCTGCGCGGGCTGGTCGCGAGCACCGCAGAGCAGGAGCTGCCGTCCCGACGCCTTCAGCTTGTCGGCCAGGTCCTCCAGCGCGGCGAGCCCGGTGGCGTCGATCGCGGTCATGTTGCGGAGCCGCAGGATCACCACGCGCGGGAGGCGATCGAGCTCGCGCACGATCAGGTCGAGCTTGTCGGTGGCGCCGAACAGGAACGGCCCGTGGATCCGGTACACCACGGCGCCGTCCGGGATCTCGTTCGTCTGCAGGCTGTGCACGAAGCCGCCCGCGACATACTCCGGTGTCACCCGCGAGACGGTGGTCGTGAAGGTGACCTTTTCGATGTAGAGGAGCGCCGCCAGGATCATCCCGGCCTCGACGGCGACCGTCAGATCGGCCAGAACGGTGAGCGCGAACGTGATCGCCCAGACCGCGATGTCGGCCTTGCTCGAGCGGAGGATGTCGGGAACCTCGCGCCACTCGCTCATGCGGTACGCGACGATGATCAGGATCGCGGCGAGCACCGAGAGCGGAATGTGCTTGGCGAGCGGCGCGGCGAAGAGCAGGATCGCGAGCAGGACGAGCGCGTGCGTCATGCCCGCGACCGGCGTGGTCGCGCCGGAGCGGATGTTCGTAGCGGTTCGCGCGATCGCGCCCGTGGCGGGGAGGCCGCCGACGAGCGGCGACATCACGTTCGCCACGCCCTGCGCGATCAGCTCCATGTTCGGGTTGTGCTTGTCGCCCGACATGCGGTCCGCGACGACGGCGGAGAGCAGCGACTCGATCGCGCCGAGCATCGCGATCGTGAGCGTCGGCGAGAGCAGCGGCAGGATCAGGTCC
>CAZMKX010000477.1:0-3702 GCA_964566375.1 uncultured Myxococcales bacterium | reverse complement strand
TCACGAACCACCACGTGATCGCGGGCGTCGACGAGATCCGCGTCCACTTCTCGGACGGGACGGAGCGCGAGGCCCGCGTCGTCGGACTCGACCCGAAGACGGACCTGGCGCTGATCCGCGTCGAAGGCGTCACGGACCTGCACGCGCTTCCGCTCGGCGACTCCGACGCGATCTGGCCGGGCGACTTCGTGGTCGCGATCGGCAATCCGTTCGGTCTCGACCACACCGTCACCTTCGGAATCGTGTCCGCGAAGGGCCGCGTGCTCGGGCAGGGGCCGTACGACGACTACATCCAGACGGACGCCGCGATCAACCCGGGGAACTCGGGCGGGCCGCTGCTGGATCTGTCGGGCGCCGTGATCGGCATCAACAGCGCGGTCAATCCCGAGGCCAACACCATCGGCTTCGCGGTCCCCGTCAATCTGGCGAAGGAGATCCTTCCGCAGCTCCGGAGCGAGGGCGGCGTCACGCGCGGCTGGATCGGCGTGATGGCGCAGGCGGTGACGCCGGAGCTCGCGAAGGCGCTCTCGCTCGAGGCGAAGGACGGCGCCCTCGTGTCGAAGGTCGTGCCCGGCGGCCCCGCGGATCGCGCCGGGATCCAGCGTGGGGACGTGATCCAGAGCGTCGACGGCAAGCCCGTCGGCCGGATGCGCGACCTGTCGCTGCTGATCGCGAGCTCGCCCGTCGGCAAGACGATCCCGATCGTTCTCGACCGGCACGGCGAAACGAAGACGGTCCAGGTCACGGTCGACAAGCTCGTCGACGCCGGCGCGAGCCCGCGCGCGAGCAAGACGCCGAGCGGGCTCGATGCGCTGGGACTGCGGGTCCAGCCGCTCGACGACGCGCTGCGCGAGCGCTTCGGGCTCGGGGATCTGCAAGCGCTCGTCGTCGTGGCGGTCGATCCGGAAGGCGCGGCTGCGCGCGGCGGACTCGAGCCCGGCGACGTGATCCTCGAAGTCGACGGCTCCCCGATCGCGAGCGTTGCGGAGCTCGAGGCGCGTGTCGCGGCCGGCGGCGAGGCGCTGCTCTTCCTGGTGCGGCGCGGCGATGCCGAGCTCTTCGTCGGAGTGCCGCGCGCGCCCTGAGACGCACTCGCGCCGAGCGCGGGATCGGTACAGAATCACCCCGGGAGGCGAACATGTCCTGGGATTTCGAGACCGATTCCGACTTCCAGCGCGAGCTCGACTGGGTGGACGCGTTCGTGCGCGACGAGCTCGAGCCGCTCGACTTCGTGGTCCGCAGCCCGTACGACCTCGCGGACCCGATCCGCAAGGAGCTGATCCCGCCGCTGCAGAAGAAGGTGCAGAAGCGCGGGCTCTGGGCCTGTCACCTCGGCCCCGATCTCGGCGGACCGGGCTACGGCCAGGTGAAGCTCGGGCTGATGAACGAGATCCTCGGCCGCGCGCGCTGCGCGCCGATGGTCTTCGGCTGCCAGGCGCCCGACTCGGGCAACTCCGAGATCCTCGCGCACTACGGCAGCGAGGCGCAGAAGAAGAAGTTCCTCGAGCCGCTGCTGCGCAACGAGATCGTCTCGTGTTTCTCGATGACCGAGCCGCAGGGCGGTGCCGATCCGAAGGTGTTCACCTGCCGCGCGGAGCTCGACGGGAACGAATGGGTGATCAACGGTGAGAAGTGGTTCTCGTCCAACGCGCGCTACGCGTCGTTCCTGATCGCCATGGTCGTGACCGACCCGAACGCGCCGCCCTATCGGCGCATGTCGATGCTGCTGGTGCCGTCCGACACCCCGGGAATCAAGATCCTGCGCAACGTAGGGCTCGGCTACGAGCCCGGCGACCACGGCGCGCACGCCTACATCCGCTACGAGAACGTGCGCGTGCCGAAGGAGAGCCTGCTCGGCGAGCGCGGCGCGGCCTTTGCCGTCGCGCAGACGCGGCTCGGCGGCGGCCGCATCCACCACGCGATGCGCACGATCGGGCACGTGCAGAAGGCGCTCGACCTGATGTGCGAGCGCGCGCTCTCGCGCACGACCCAAGGCGAGATGCTGGCGCAGAAGCAGCTGGTGCAGGAGAAGATCGCCGACACCTGGATGGACCTGCAGCAGTTCCGCCTGTTCGTGCTCCAGACCGCCTGGAAGATCGACAAGTACAAGGACTACAAGCTCGTGCGCAAGGACATCTCGGCGATCAAGGCGCTCATGCCGCGCGTCTTCCATGATGCCGCGGCACGCGCGCTGCAGGTGCACGGCTCGCTCGGCGTGTCGAACGAGATGCCGTTCTCCGAAATGCTGATCGAGTCCTTCCACATGGGCCTCGCCGACGGCCCGACGGAGGTGCACAAGGTCACCGTCGCGCGCGGCGTGCTCGAGCAGTACAAGGCGACCGACGGGATGTTCCCGACCGGGCACATCCCGACGCTGCGCGAGAAGGCGCTCGCGCGCTACGCGGACGTGATCGAGCGGCACGTGGGGAACCTCTAGCGCCGAAGGCCGGAGCGCTACTCGTCCGGCTCCGACCAGCGCGCGCGCTGACGCTCGCGGATCCGTGCCTCCTCGCCTTGATCCGTCGGCTCGTACAAGTGAGTCCCTGCGAGCGCGTCGGGCAGGTACTGCTCGCGCACGAAGTGACTCGGGTGGTCGTGTGGATGGCGGTAGCCCTTGCCGTGACCGAGCTCGCGCAGGAGGCCCGTCGGTGCATTTCGCAGGTGGAGCGGCACGGGCAGGGCACCGTGCTCCCTCACCGCTTCGCCCGCCGCTGCGATCGCCAGCGTGCTGGCGTTGCTCTTCGGCGCGCAGGCGAGATAGGTCGTGGCCTGAGACAGGATCAGCTTCCCCTCGGGCAGCCCCACGCGATCGAACGCCTCGGCCGCCGCGACCGCGACGACCAGTCCGTTCGGGTCCGCGTTGCCGACATCCTCGGAAGCGAAGATCAGGAGCCGCCGCGCGATGAAGCGCGGCTCCTCGCCGCCCTCGAGCATGCGCGCGAGCCAGTACACCGCGGCGTCGGGATCGCTTCCTCGCAGGCTCTTGATGAAGGCGGAGATCACGTCGTAGTGCGTTTCACCGCCCTTGTCGTAGTCGGGAAGGCGCGATTCGAGCGCGGCGGCGACGTGCGCGCGCTCGATCGTGCGCTCGGCACGCTCGGCGGCCGACTCGAGCAGGCCGAGCGCGCGTCGCGCGTCGCCTTGCGCCAGTCGGGAGAGCAGCGCGAGCGCATCGGGTGCGATCGCGAGCTTGCGCTCACCGAGGCCGCGTTCCGGATCGTCGAGCGCGCGCGTCAGGATCGCGGCGATTGCCGTCTCGTCGAGCGCACGCAGCGTGAATACGCGACTTCGCGAGCGGAGGGCGGGGATGACCTCGAACGACGGATTCTCGGTGGTCGCGCCGAGCAGCACGACGGTTCCGCGCTCCACCCAGGGCAGCAGCGCATCCTGCTGCGCCTTGTTGAAGCGGTGGATCTCGTCGACGAAGAGGGCGGTCCGCACGCCGCGCCGGCGCTCCTCCTCGGCGCGCGCGATCTCCTCGCGCAGCTCCTTCACGCCCGAGAGCACGGCCGAGATCGCGGCGAAGCGGAGCCCCGCGCGTTCGACCAGAAGGCGCGCGAGCGTCGTCTTGCCGGATCCGGGCGGCCCCCAGAAGATGCACGAGGGCAGCTTGCCCCGGGCGGCAAGGAGCGGTCCGAGAGGGCCGTCGGGGCCGAGCAAATGGTCCTGGCCCGCGAACTCCTCGAGCGTGCGCGGGCGCAT
>CAZMKX010000476.1:0-3716 GCA_964566375.1 uncultured Myxococcales bacterium | reverse complement strand
GTCGACGCGGCGAAGCGCCGCGAGCTGGCGGCCGTCCGGCGTGCGCTCGAGCGCAACGGAACCTGAATGCGCAAGCTCGGCTTCTGGGAAAGCGAGCGCAGCCTTACCGTGCTCGCGGTCATGACGGTGATCTCGGTCTTCGTGATCGCACCGCTCACGCACGCGCGCGGGCGCGGTAGCTTGATCCTCGCGGTCGGCTATCTGGGGCTCCTGCTCACGGGGATCGGCGCGGTCTCGCGCTCGCGCCTCGAGGTGCTCGGCGTCTCTGCGATGGCCGCGGTGAGCAGCATCGCCTGGCTGGCCGCGATCTGGCTGCCGGGCCCCGAGTTTCTGGCCGGGCGGGCCGCGGGGGCCGCGCTTTTCTGCGTGCTGCTCTCGGGTGTGGTGTTCCGGCACGTCTTCCGGGCGGGTCGTGTGACGGTGCACCGGATCTCGGGGGCCGTCGCTGCGTACGTGCTGATCGGGCTGTTCTTCTCGTTCGTCTACGACGCGATCGAGCTGATCTGGCCAGGCTCGTTCAACTTCGCGACCTCGGGCGCGCGCGGAGAGGGACTGAGCGACCCGCTCGCCTACTACAGCTACACCACGCTCACGACCGTCGGGTACGGCGACGTCACGCCGCTCACGCCTCTCACGCAGTCGCTCTCCAACGTCGAGGCACTGATCGGGCAGCTCTTCCCCGCGATCCTGATCGCGCGTCTGGTCGCGCTCGAGGTCTCGCCGCAGCCCGATTCATCCGACTGAAGCGCGCAGCTTCGCTTTGACCGCATCTCTCCCGAGCGGCTAGGCTGGTCGAGGGACTCATGAGCCTGACCGACGTCGAGTGGGATGCCTGCGTTCTCGAGCCCCGGCACGACCGCGAGCTCGAGTCCTACGTGCGCCGCGAGCTCGGCGCCGTGCCGTCGGCGGTGCCGTACTTCGTGGCCTCGCCTTGGCTCGTGCGCTCGATGGCCGGACTCAGCTACTTCTGCGCACCGCTGGTCTACCTGGACTACGCGCTCGCCGACCTCGTCGGCCTGGTCGTGAGTCAGGACAACTCCTGCCGCTACTGCTACGGCGTGCAGCGAACGGTGATGCGTGTGCACGGGCTTCCCGACGCGCGCATCCGCCAGATCGAGCAGAACTTCCTGGAGGCCGAGATCGATCCGCGCTCGAAGCTCGCGCTGGACTTCGCGCGTCGCATCTCACGCGCATCACCGCTCGTCACGGCGGCCGACGCGAATGCGCTGCTGGCGGCGGGCTGGCAGACGCTCGCCGTGAAGGAGCTCGCCTTCCAGGCGGCCAACAACGTCTTCATGAATCGACTGATGACGGCCGCGGCGATTCCGGTGGCGTCCGTGGAACGAGCCTCGGAGCACTGGGCGCTCGGCTGGATCGCGCCCGTCGCGCGGCTCCTGATGCGCCGACGCTGGCGCCGCGTCGGTGTCGAGCCGCTCACGCCCGCGCAGCGCTCCGGGCCCTGGTCGGCTCTGGTCTGCGCACTCGACGGTCTGCCGGCCGCGCGCGCGCTGCGCACGGCGCTCGACGAGATGTGGGCCTCGAGTGCGCTCTCGCAGCGCGCGAAGGCGCTCGTCTTCGCGGTCGTTGCCCGCGGCCTCGACTGCCCGCTCGGCGAGCGCGAGGCGCGGCGGCTGCTCGAAGCGACCGGCCTTCCGGCCGGCGAGATCGACACGGTTCTCACGCACCTCGGCTCGCCGGCGCTCGATCCGGTCGAAGCCGCGATCGTTCCGTTCGCGCGCGGCACGATCCGCGGCCGCCCGGTCCAGCTCCAGCAGCGCACGCGCGCGCTCCTCGAGCGGCTTCGACCCGCGGAAGTGGTCGAAGTCGTCGGGGTATGCGCGCTCGCGAACGCGCTCTGCCGGCTCGGCGTCGTGACCCAGCTCGAATGACGGGGCCGTGGCTCGTCGCCGCCGTCTGCGCCGCCGTCGCGTCGATGCTCGCGGTCGCGCTGTACCGCGCGCGCCGCTCCGATCGCCGCGCGCGTGCGCGCCTGGGCACCGCCACCGAGGAGCTCGAGCGGATCTCCCACGCCTTCACGCGCTTCGCGCCGGTGGAGCTGGTCGAGCGCGTGATCGCGAGCGGCGTGCCCACGACCGGCGAGCGCAAGGAAGTCACGGTGCTCTTCTCCGACTTGTTCGGCTTCACGCCGCTCTCGGAGAGCGTCGACCCGTCCGTGCTCGTGCGCATCCTGAACGGCTACTTCGAGCGCATGGCGCGCGCGATCGCGGCACACCACGGCCACATCTCGACGCTGATCGGTGACGGGATCCTCGCGCTCTTCGGCGCGCTCGAAGCGAACCCGTGGCAGACCGACGACGCGGTCCGCTGCGCGCTCGCGATGCGCGCCGAGCTCGAGGCCTACAACCGCGAGCTCGCGTCGGACGCGTTGCCGCGTCTGCGCGTGGGGATCGGATTGCACCGTGGCTCGGGCATCGCGGGCCTCGTCGGCAGCCCAGAGCTCATGCAGTTCACGGTCGTCGGCACGGTCGTGAACGTCGCGGCCCGAGTGCAGGCGCTCACGCGCGAGCACGACGTCGACATCCTGGTCACACCTTCGGTGAAGCAGGCGCTCGACCCGCGCTTCGCGCTGCGCGAGCTTCCACCGCGCCAGCTGAAGGGCATCTCCGAGCCGGTGACGACGTACGCCGTGCTCGCGCAGGAGGATCTGCCTTGACCAGGATCCCGCACGCCGAGTGGAGGCCGCATCCGTGGCATGGGCTCGATCCCGGCGAGGATCCGCCGCGCGTCGTCTGCGCGTACGTCGAGATCACGCCGTTCGACCTGGTAAAGTACGAGGTCGACAAGCGCACCGGATACCTGCGCGTCGATCGGCCGCAGCGCACGTCCTCGTCGCCTCCGACGCTCTACGGCTTCATTCCGCGCACCTACTGCGCCGAGCGCGTGTCCGCGCTCTCGCCGGGCTCGACGCGCGGGGACGGCGACCCGCTCGACATCTGCGTCGTGAGCGAGCGCCCGATCGACCGCGCCGACATCCTGCTCTCCGCGCGAGTCGTCGGAGGATTCCGCATGATCGATGGCGGCGAGGCCGACGACAAGATCATCGCCGTGCTGAAGAGCGATGCGATCTGGGGCGAGGCGTCCGGTCTCGCCGACCTGCCACCCGCGCTGATCGAGCGACTCCGGCACTACTTCCTGACATACAAGCTCGTCCCCGGAGAGCCTGCGCGCGTGGCCATCGACGAGACGTACGACGCCGCACATGCACACCGTGTGGTGCAGGCCGCGATCGGCGATTACGCGGACACGTTCGGCGCGCGTGTGCCAGAATCCGCGTAGTCCGCATCGAGAGGGGATTCGCCATGAGCATGGTTTCGGAGTTCACGTCGTTCATCAAGCGCGGCAACGTGATGGATCTCGCCGTCGGCGTGATCATCGGCGCGGCTTTCGGAAAGATCGTCACATCGGTCGTGGGCGACATGCTGATGCCGGTGATCGGCCTCGTGCTCGGCGGGATCGACTTCACGGCGCTCGCGCTGACGATCGGCGGCACGGAGGCCGCGCCGGTGCTTCTGAAGTACGGCGCCTTCATCCAGGCGATCGTCGACTTCCTGATCATCGCGTTCTGCGTGTTCCTGCTCGTGAAGGGCGTGAACGCGCTGCAGAAGCCCGCGCCCGCGGCAGCGCCGCCCGAGCCGCCCGCCGACGTGAAGCTGCTGACGGAGATCCGCGACCTGCTGAAGGCGCGCGGCTAGCCC
>CAZMKX010000475.1:0-3722 GCA_964566375.1 uncultured Myxococcales bacterium | reverse complement strand
CCCGTCAGCTGTCGCAGGATGCTGCCCGAGTCGAAGTAGACCCGCTCGCAGACGATCGCGGTCTCGTCGAAGATGAAGAACGCCGTCATGCGGCAGCGAAAGCTCCGTCCCGTCGGCTCGAGCGGACCGAGCCGCCCGGTGTGCGTGCCGAGCAGCCAGAGCTCGACGATCACGGCGTCGTCGGCGTGGCGAAGCGAGATCAGCTCGTTTCGCTGGTCGGGAAACGCCGCGCGCGAGGCGCGGAAGTACTCGCGAACCTCGGCCTCGCCGTCGTGAACCTGGCCGGTTGCCATCAGCTCGTAGCGCGGGTGCGAGAAGGTCGCGATCGTGGTGTCGAAGTCGTGCACGTTCTCCGACTCCATGTGGCGGCGCACGATCGCCTCGCGGCGCGCGCGGACCTCCGCGCCGGGCTCGAGCGACGCGACGAGGACGAGCGCGGGGTTCTCGGGGCCCCAGAGCGCGCTCGATTCGAAGAGCGGCGCGAAGCCCAGCGCCTGATAGAACGCGCGCGTTCGCGCGTAGTCGGGATCGGGCGCGGACGGGCCGCGCGTCTTGACGTGCAGCCAGCGCGCACCGCGCGCGCGCGCCGCCTCGCGCGCCCAGCGCACGAGTGCCGCGCCGGCTCCGCGGCGGTGGAAGGCGCGGTCCACCGCCATCACGTGGATCTCGGCCGACACATCGTTGTGGACCTCGAGCGCGGCGAATCCGACGATGCGGTCGTCCGCGACGGCGACCGCCGCGGGCAGCCGGCCCAGGCTCTCCACGTAGGCGCGATTCGCCGCTTCCAGCCCGAACCACTCGGGAAGCCCGGCGAGGATCCGCGCACAATCCGGAACGTCGGGAGCCTTCAGCTCGCGAACGGTGATCTTCACGTCGGGACCACGCGTCGTCACACCGGGACCAGCTTCAGGTGCGGAGGCGGGGGAAGCTCGATCTCGATCGCGTCGCCGGGGCGCACCTCGCCGCCATCGAGCACGATCGCCATCACGCCCGCCTTCCGCACCAGCGCGCCGGTCGCGTCCCGTCCCAGCGTAGCCGCCATCAGGCCCGGCTGCAGTCCGTCGAGCTGCGCGCACGGATTGCGCAGACCCGTCACCTCGACCCACGCCGCTGGGCCGAGGCGAAGGCGCGCTCCGACCGGCAGCGCGAGCAGGTCGACGCCGCGCGTCGTGACGTTCTCGCCCATCTGCCCGGCGGCGATCGCGAAGCCGGCCCGGCCGAGCTCTTCGAGCAGCTCGGCGTGGATGAGGTGGACCTGCCGGTAGTTCGGCTGCGTCGGGTCGCGCGCGACGCGCGAGCGGTGCTTCACCGTCACACCTCGGTGTGCATCGCCCGCCACGCCGAGCCTGACCTCGAGCGTGATACTCGCCTGGTTGGGCTTCGTCATCGAGTGAGTCGCGCTGCGGCTCACGGCGAGGACGGTGCTCTTCATGGCTTGCCCCGTGCATAGCGAGCGAACAAGACCGTCGAGACGATCGCGGCGGCGGCGACGAGAAGGCCGGCCAGCGGGGCGACGACGTCCCAGACGAAGACCTCGAGCAGAGCGGTGGTGGCCAGGGCAACGCCGAGCAGGACGACGAGCGATGGCGCACTCGCGTGCGACCGGAAGAGGGCCATCGCCGAGAACACGGCCAACACCCCCTGGACGAAGAGCACGAGCGGGACGAATGCATACGCCTCGCCCGACAGCAGCAGGGGAACCGCGTTCAGGAGCCGCCAGACGCCGAAGACGACGAGCAGTGCAGCGACGACCAGGATCGCGTTGCGGCGGGGCATCGCGCGAGCCTACGCGATCGACGGAGAGACGTCACGAGCGCAGCTGGATCCCGAGACGGACGAACGCACCGCGCGCCGCTGCGCTCCTGCGCGTCCCCACCGGCGTGACCGCCAGCACATCCCGCCAGCGCCATCCGTCCGAATAATGCCACCAAGGGAGTAGCCATGCAGCGACGGCATTCCGGCGCACGATCGACGATCTTCACTGCCGTCATCGCCGCGACGGCGCTCGCAGCATCGGACGCTCAGGCACAGCTCACCGATCTCTCGCAGACGCCGAATGCCGCGAATGCAGGCATCGCGAAATCGCTGGAAGAGCAGATCGGCGCGGGAACCGGCGACTGGCAGACACCCGGATCGTCCGTCTACCTGATCAAGCGCGATCCCGCGCGCGCGATCCGACGCGGTCGACAGCTCTTCCAGCGCAAGTTCACCGCGGCGCAGGGCCTCGGACCGCGCACGGGCGACGGAGTGGGCGACATCGCGACCGACGTGTCTCACGGCGCGGGCCTCTCCGACAGCTGCGCGGGCTGCCACGGTCGGCCACGTGGCTCGGCAGGCTTCGGCGGCGACGTGGCGACGCGGCCGGATTCTCGTGATGCCCCGCACCTCTTCGGCCTCGGCCTGCAAGAGATGCTGGCGGACGAGATCACGACCGATCTCCGGGCCATTCGCGACGAGGCGATCGCGACCGCCGTCGCTCGCGGGCGCGTCACCACGCGGAACCTCGTGTCCAAGGGAATCCGCTACGGAACGATCCGCGGACGTCCCGACGGTACGGCGGATCCCGCCGGCGTGGTCGGCGTCGATTCCGATCTGCGCGTGCGTCCATTCTTCGCACACGGGGGAACGATCTCGATCCGCGAGTTCGCCGTTGGCGCGTTCAACGCCGAGATGGGTCTCGAGGCGGTCGATCCGCTGCTCGCGAGCGCCGCCGCCGGCGGTCGAGTCGTCACGCCGTCCGGAATGGTTCTCGACGGGTCGACGGACGAGGTCGAAGCTCCTCCCGCGGCGGACGAGCTCCAGGACCCCGACGGTGACGGCGTTCGGAACGAGATTCCGACGGCGCTCATCGACCACATGGAGTTCTACCTGCTGAACTACTTCAAGCCGGCGACGTACCGTCAGACGCTCGTCACCGCGGCCGGCCTCTCGACGCTGCGCGCGATCGGCTGCACGGATTGCCACGTGCAGAACCTGACGATCCAGCGCGATCGGCGCATCGCCGACGTCGAGACCGCCTACGACCCGGGTCGCGCGATCCTGAACGGCCTGTTCGCGACCGCGACGCTGCGCATCGTCGAGACCGACGACGATCCGACCGCGCCGTCGCTCAAGCAGCCCGCCGGAGAGCCGTTCGTCGTCCAGAACTTCTTCGCCGATCTGAAACGCCACGACCTCGGTCCGAACTTCCACGAGCGGAACTACGACGGAACCGTGACCACCACTCTTCTGACCGAGCCGCTCTGGGGCGTCGGATCGACGGCGCCCTACGGACACGACGGGCGCAGCATCAACCTGCGCGAGGTGATCCTGCGCCATGGCGGCGAGGCTCAGGGCGCGCGCAATCGCTTCGCGTCGCTGCCCGAGCCGAGCAAGCTGGCGCTCGTCGAGTATCTCGAGTCACTCGTGCTCTTTCCGCCGGACGACACCGCATCCAATCTGGACCCCGGCGACCGGGCGGCGACCGGCTTCCCGCAATCGGGCCACGGCAGCATCAAGCTCGGAGTGCTGTTCAACGACCCGACCGAAGGAGAGTAGTCGCCGACGGCGAAGGATCGGGCCGCCGGATCGCCGCCGCTACCCGAGACCGCTCCGCTCGAGCGAGAGCGGGCCGGCGCCCTTCGCGGCGATGAAGAGGAAGACGAACGCGTAGAGCGCCGCGAGCTCACCGCCGTTCTGGATCGGCAGCGGTCCCTTGGGCTGGTGGAACATGAAGTACGCGA
>CAZMKX010000474.1:0-3724 GCA_964566375.1 uncultured Myxococcales bacterium | reverse complement strand
GCGACGCTGATGTTCGACTACGTGATCACCGCGCTCTGGGGAGGCTGAGGGTTTGGCCCGTTCACCGATTCGCGATCTTCTCGTCGGGGTGTTCGTGCTCGCTGGCCTCGCCGCGCTCGCGTACCTGTCGATCCAGCTCGGTGGCGCGACCTACTCCGGCCCGGGCGGGCTTCGCCTCTACGCGAGCTTCGACGAGATCGGTGGCCTCGCTCCGCGTTCGCCGGTCGTGATCGGGGGCGTGAAGGTCGGGCAGGTCAAGTCGATCGAGCTGTCCCCGAACGGCGACTTCCGCGCGCGCGTGATGATCGACATCGACCAACGCCTGAAGCTGCCGGACGACACCTCCGCGTCCATCCTCACGCAAGGCGTGCTCGGCAGTCAGTACATCGGCCTGGAGCCGGGCGGCTCCGAGACCGTGCTGCCCGACGGCGGCGAGATCGCCTACACGCAGAGCGCCGTGGTGATCGAGCGACTGATCGGTCGCGTGATCCAGAGCCTGGGCAACGGCTCGAGCTCGGATTCGAGCGCGAAGCCGGCGCCGAGCGAAGGCGACGGCGGTTGACGGGCGCGGGGCGCGCCCTCGCGATCGCGCTTCTGGCGGCGAGCCTCGGCGCGTGCGCATCCGCGCAGGGACCGGAGGCCGCGCCGGATCCTGACCCGTGGCAGCCGTGGAACCACGCCATGTTCACGGTGAACGACAAGCTCGACGAGTGGCTGATCGGGCCGGTCGCGCACGGCTGGATGTTCGTCTCACCGGAGACGGTCCGCGTTCACATCGAGCAGTTCTTCGACAACCTGAACTTCCCGGGGTACTTCGTGCAGCCCCTGCTTCAGGGCGACCCGAAGCAGTCCGGCGTAGCGCTCGCGCGCTTCGGCGTGAACTCGACGGTGGGGCTGGCGGGCTTCTTCGACCCCGCGAACCACTGGCTGGGGCTCGCGCGGCGGCCCGAGGACACCGGGCAGACCTTCGGCGTCTGGGGCGCGGGACCCGGGCCGTTCCTGGTCTTGCCCGTGGTTCTGCCTGCGTCCGACGTGCGGGATGCCTCCGGGTACCCGTTCGACGCGGTACTGAATGTCGGGGACTCGCCGCTCATCTCAACCGTGGTGCCCGGTTTGTGGCCCGTGACGCTGCTGCGCACGATCAACCGCCGAGCGCTGGCGGACGCCGATCTGCGCGAACTGCGCGAGGCCTCTTTCGACTGGTACGCCGCGGTGCGGGACGGCTATCTACAGCGCCGCGCGGCGCTGATCAAGAACGATCGCGACGACCATGGCGAGGACGAGGAGACCCCAGACGATGATCTCTACGAGATCGATGATGGTGCGGCTGATCCGGAGTAGCGCGCTCGCGCTCTGCGCGCTCGCGCTCGTCGGCACTGGCTCCGCGCGCGCGGACGAGAGCGTCGACTCCGCGCGCGCATTCATGACCAAGACGGTCGACGACGTCCTGGCGATCCTGGACGACAAGTCGCTGCAGGGCGAGGCGCGGCTCAAGAAGCTCGAGTCGATCGCGCTCGAGCGCTTCGACTTCCCGCGGATGTCGCTCCTCGTGCTCGGCAAGAACCGCACGAAGCTCTCGCCCGAGCAGCTGCAGGAGTTCCAGGACGAGTTCCGGAAGAGCCTCGCCAACACGTACGGCAAGCGCATCGACAAGTACACCGCCAACGAGAAGATCGAGATGGGCGAAGCGCGTCTCGAGCCGAACAAGGACGTGACGGTCAAGACGCGCATCGTGGGCGGCGCAGCGGGCAGCGACGGCGTGCCGATCGACTACCGGCTGCGCACGACGCCGGAGAAAAGCTGGCTGATC
The DNA here is from genome assembly GCA_964566375.1 of uncultured Myxococcales bacterium. Lineage (GTDB taxonomy): Bacteria > Myxococcota_A > UBA9160 > SZUA-336 > SZUA-336 > VGRW01. The sequence continues at coordinate 1,914 of CAZMKX010000474.1, read as the reverse complement.
ATCGACGTGATCCCCGCGGGCGTGTCGCTGGTCCAGAACTTCCGCGCGCAGGTGCAGGAGATCGTGACGCAGAAGGGTGTCGGGAAGCTGATCGACACCTTGCGCGAGAAGAACCAGCAGACCGCGAAGCAGGCCGCCGCCGAGTAGCCCGCGCAGCCGGTTCCCATCGCTGCAGCGCCCCGGCTGCACTCCGGCGCAGCGCCGCCCGGCGTGGCGAGCGCCCGGCTGGCCCGTCCATTGCACGGTCCGTGCGACGATGGACCGGCAGCCAGGAGACTCGCCGTGAGCACGGACCGCTTCGCCGACTGGGATCCCGCCTCGCCCGACTTCCAGGCCGACCCGCACCCGCTCTGGGCGCGGCTGCGCGCGGAAGCGCCGGTCTACCCGCGCACGATGCCCGACGGCCGGCGCAGCTGGATGGTCACGCGCCATCGCGACTGCGTCGCGGTGCTTCGCGATCCGCGCTGCTCGGCCGAGAAGTTCCCGACCGACGTCCTGCGCCAGCTCGCGGCAGATCCCGACGGGCCCTTCGCGGTCATCGCTCGAACGGTTCTCGGCATGATGCTCGTGAAGGACGACCCCGACCACGGCCGTCTTCGCGGGCTCGTGAACAAGGCCTTCACCCCGCGCGTCGTCTCGGAGCTTCGGCCGCGCGTACAGGCGATCGCCGACGAGCTGCTGGACGCTGCCGAGGACCGCGGCGAGCTCGACGCGATCGCGGAGCTGGGAATGCCCCTGCCAATCATCGTGATCGCGGAGCTGCTCGGCGTGCCGCTCGAGGACCGCGCCGATCTGAAGCGCTGGTCCGACGGTCTGGTCACGTTCCTGGACGGCACGCTCCGCGACCGGGGTCTCGCCGAGGCGGCGAGCGCGTGCGTCGAGATGCGCGCCTACATGGACCGGATCTTCGCGGAACGGCGGGCCTCCCCGCGCGACGACCTGATCAGCCGCCTGATCGAGGCACGCGAGGTGGAGGATCGTCTATCCGACGACGAGCTCTTCGGCACCGTCGTTCTGATCCTCGCCGCCGGCCACGAGACGACCACGAACCTGATCGGCAACGGCCTCTACACGCTCCTGCGTAACCCGGCCGAGCTCGCGCTGCTGCGCGCGAGGCCGGACGGGATCGCGAGCGCGGTCGAGGAGCTGCTTCGCTACGAGAGCCCGGTCGCGCTGACGTCTCGCAACCCGCGGCACGACTACGACCTCGACGGGCACCGGATCTCCCGGGACGACGAGCTCTGCCTCGTGCTCGCCGCGGCGAATCGCGACCCCGAGGTCTTCCCCGCGCCCGACCGCCTCGACCTGGCGCGCGGCGAGAACCGCCACCTGGCCTTCGGCTTCGGCGCCCACTTCTGCCTGGGCGCCGCGCTCGCGAGGCTCGAGGGTCAGATCGCGCTCGGCTCCGCGATCGCGCGCTTCCCCGGCATGAAGCTCGCGGGCGAGCGCGTGACCTGGAAGCCGGGGATCGTGCTGCGCGGCCTGGTGGCCCTTCCGATCCGCCTCTGAGCGCAGCCGCGCGACTCGCTGCGCGGGCGATCGGCACGCGCTAGCGACGGTCGCGGCTCCGCCGCCAGCTCCAGCCGACGAGCCGCTGCACCGACACCGGAAAGAGTCGCTTCGCCCAGTCGGTCAGGTAGGCCTCGGGCCCGATCCGCACGCGCGCCTGCTTGCGCTCGATCGCGCGCACGATCTTCCGCGCCGCCTTCTCGGGCGCGTGGGCCCGGCGCTCGAACATCTCGATCGTCGCGCGCTTGTCCTCCTCGTCGCGTTCGCTCGACGTGCGCGACGCGCGCGCGATGCCGGTGCGGATCCCGCCGGGATGCACGCAGGTGACGAAGACGTTCGTGCCCGAAAGCTCCGACGAGAGCGCCTCCGAGAAGCCGCGCACCGCGTACTTCGAGGCGTTGTAGG
>CAZMKX010000473.1:0-3727 GCA_964566375.1 uncultured Myxococcales bacterium | reverse complement strand
CGGTGAACCTCGCGCTCGATCGGCGCCGCCGCGGCAAGCGCGAGCAGACGGTCGAGTGGGACGACGCGATCGCGCACGAGATCGATCCGCGCGCGATGGTCGCGGCCTCGAGCAATCCCGAGACGGACGCGCGTCGCCACGAGGTTCGGCTGCTCGTTTCGGAGGGGATCCAGACGCTCCCCGACGGCCAGCGCGAAGTGCTCCTGCTCCGCGAGGTCGACGGCCTCTCGTACGAGGAGATCGCGGAGTCGATGGGGATCTCGAAAGGTACGGTCATGAGCCGGCTACACTACGCACGCAAGAAGATGATCGCGTTTCTCGCCGAGCGAGGCGTCGATCCCGAGGACGTGGTTTGAAGAACGATGATCTCGACAAGCGACTGAGTGCGTACCTCGACGGTGCGCTGGCCGAAGTGCGGCGCGAGCGGTTCGAGCGAGAGCTCGAGCGCGACGCCTCGCTGCAGAAGCAGCTCCGCCGCTCACGCGCGCTCTCGGGCCTGGTGCGCGAGGCGTGGACCGAAGGACCGGTCGCGCCGTCCCCCGAGTTTCTGATCGCGTCGATCCGGCCGCACATCGCGGCGATCTCGCGCGAACGCCGCGCGCGCCCCGCCTGGCAGCAGAGCCTGGAGCACGCGCGCATGCGTCTCGCGGGCTGGTTCAGCCCGGCGACGCTGGCCACGTCGGCCGTGGCGGCGTTCCTGCTCGCAGTCGCGATCCTGCCGCGACAGGAAGCCGCGGTTCCCGGATTGGCGGCGTCGCTTCCGGTGTCCCCGCCCCCGACGAGCGCGCACTTCGGCTCCGTGCAGTCGAGCAGCTCGCCGGTGTGGCCGTCGCAGCGACAGATCTTCGGGACGCCGTTCGCGCCCGCGAGCACGGCGCCCGACCGCTCGGCGGGTGTCTACGACGTCGAGTCCGGCGAGAGCCCCGCCATGCTCTTCCAGAACGAGGACGGCTCGACCGTGCTCTGGCTGCTCGAGGACGACGATCTGTCGCAGATGCTCGAGCGCATGGACCGGTGGGGTTGATGCCGCTCGCGCGCGCCGCCGGTGCTCCGTTTGCCGTCGCGGCGGCGCTCGTCCTCGCGGGCTTCACGCCGTTCGAGGTCGGCGCGCAGACGCAGGGTCTGCCGCTCGTGCCTCCGAACGCCGCGCAGGCGCCCAAGGCGATGTCGACGATTCCCCCGATCAAGATCCGCATCTCGGTCGCGTACGCCACCGAGGAGGAAGGCACGGTCGATCCCGCTGCGCACGACATCTTCGAGCACCTGCCCGCGCGCTTCCACTCGATCCAGCTGATCGACGAGCGCACGGTCGACGTGATGTTCGGCGAATCGGCCAGTGTCGCGCTGAAGACCGGAACGGAGGTGCGGCTTCTGCCGATCGCCGTGCACGGCGGCCAGCTCCACCTGCAGCTCGAGATGCCCGAGGTGATCAACACGAGCATGCGCATGGCCAACAGCCGCGCGTTCTACGTCGGTGGCGTCCCGCACCAGGGAGGCACGCTGGTCTTCAAGCTCGTTCCCGATTTCAGCGCGTACATCGAGTCGCCGCCGTCGCAACGCGCCGCGACACCGGAAGCCACGAAGGCCACCGGCAAGCGCTGAGCGCGCCCCGTACCGCGCCGCTCGTGTAGACTGGCCCCCCGTGCCGATTGCGCGGGGGGAGTCGGGCAGCGCGATGAACTTCGGACTTTCCGACGAGCAGGAGCTCCTGCAGGAGACCGTGCGCGGCTTCTGTGCGAAGGAGTGTCCGCCGAGCCGGCTGCGCGAGCTCTTCGACGCCGGTGTCGGTCACGACGCGGCGCTCTGGAAGGGCCTCGGCGAGCTGGGCGTTCTCGGTCTGGTCGTACCCGAGTCCTTCGGCGGCGCGGAGCTCGAGCTGCTCGATCTGGCCCTCGTTGCCGAGGTGCTGGGCCAGCACGCGCTGCCCGGGCCGTTCTTCGGACACCAGCTGGTGTCGCTTGCGCTCGTGCACGGCGGCAGCGAAGCGCAGAAGCGCGCCTGGCTGCCCAGGCTCGCGACGGGAGAGGCGATCGGTGCGGTCGCGCTCGCCGACGACGCCGCGCGCTGGTCGCCGGAGAGCTGGCGCGCGCGGGTCGACGCAGGGCGCGTCAGCGGAGCGAAGGCGTTCGCAGCGCACGCGAACGTCGCGGATCTTCTGCTCGTGGGCTTTGCGGGCGGTGGGCTCGCGCTCGTCGAGCGCGGCGCGTCGGGGATCACGATCGTCGACCAGGGCGGCGTCGATCGCACGCGGCCGATCGCGCGAGTCGAGCTCGCGGGCACGCCCTGCGAGGGTCTCGGCGGAGGCGTGGCCGCGACCCAGCGCCTGCTCGACGCCGGCGCATGCCTGCTCGCTGCCGACGCGTTCGGCGCCGCCTGGCGACTGCTTCAGACGACGCTCGGCTACGCAAGCGCGCGGCAGCAGTTCGGTCACACGCTCACGCAGTTCCAGGCGATCAAGCACCAACTCGCGAACATGGCGACGGAGATCGAGCCGGCCCGGGGTCTGTGGTGGTACGCGGCGCACGCGTTCGACCACCTCCCCGCGGACGCCGGGCGGGCGGCTTCGCTGGCGAAGGCGCACGTCACCGACCGCGCCATGGAGGTCGCGCGCGGCGCGGTCGAGGTGCACGGCGGGATCGGCTTCACCTGGGAGTGCGACGTGCAGATCTGGTTCAAGCGCGTGATGTTCGATCGCGCCTTCCTGGGCACTCCGGAGCTTCACCGGGAGCGCTGCGCGCGCCTCGCGGGCTGGTAGGGGCGGCGATGGATCTTCGCTTCGGCGAACGCTACGAGACCTTCCGCGACGAGGTGCGGGCCTTCCTGCGCGAGCACTGGCCGCTGCGCGGCGCCGAGGCCGAGCTTCCGCTCGAGCGACGCGAGCGCGTCTTCCGCGAGCGCGCGCTCGCGCGCGGCTACGTCTACCGGCACTTCCCGCGCGCCTACGGCGGATCCGAGCAGCCGCCCGACCAGATCGAGGACCGCGTCCTCGACGAGGAGTTCGCGGCCGCAGGTGCGCCGCGCGACATCCGCGGCATCGGTCCGGCGATGCTCGCGCCCACGCTCCTCGACTGCGGAAACGACGCGCAGCGCGAGCGGTTCATCCCGCCCACGCTCCGCGGTGACATGCGCTGGTGTCAGGGCTACAGCGAGCCGGGTGCGGGGAGCGACCTGGCGTCGCTCTCGAGCCGCGCCGCTCTCGAGGGAGAGCACTTCGTCATCAATGGTCACAAGATCTGGACGAGCGACGCGCAGGTCGCCGACTACATGTTCGGCCTCTTCCGCACCGAGCCCGACGCGCCCAAGCACGCGGGCATCTCGTACCTGTTGATCGACATGCGTTCGCCCGGGATCGAGGTGCGCCCGCTGCGGCAGATGACCGGCGGCGCGGAGTTCAACGAGGTCTTCTTCACCGACGTTCGCATTCCCGCCGACTCGATCGTCGGGCGGCGCGGCGAGGGCTGGAAGGTCTCGCGCGCGACGCTGAAGCACGAGCGCAACTTGATCGGCGACCCGCGCTTCCTGCGCAACGCGTTCGAGGCGCTGGTGGAGCTCGCGCGCACGACCGAGCGCGACGGTCAGCCCGCCCTGAAGGACGCGAGCGTGCGCCAACGCCTGGTCGAGATCGAGGGCTACGTCTCCAGCCAGGAGACCTCCGGCCTGCGCCAGCTCGCCGCCGCGCTGCGCGGCGAGGAGGCGAAGGCGATCCTGCCGATCCTGATGAACAAGC
>CAZMKX010000472.1:0-3762 GCA_964566375.1 uncultured Myxococcales bacterium | reverse complement strand
TGCTGCCGATCGGCTCGAACTCCTGCTCCTGCAGAACTCGCAGGAGCTTCACCTGCGTGTCGAGCGGGAGCTCACCGACCTCGTCGAGGAAGATCGTGCCGCCGTCGGCGAGCTTGAAGCGGCCGTCGCGATTCGCGAGCGCCCCGGTGAACGCGCCCTTCACGTGACCGAAGAGCTCGCTCTCGACCAGGCCCGCGCTGATCGCGCCGCAGTTCACCTTCACGAGCGCGCGGCCCTTGCGGTGGCTCCGGTCGTGGATCGCCCGCGCGATGAGCTCCTTGCCGGTGCCGGTATCTCCCGAGATCAGCACGGTCGAGTCGGCGGGCGCGACCTGATCGAGCGCGCGCAGCACCTCGAGCAGCGCGGGGCTGTTTCCGACGATCTCGTCGAAGTTGTGTTCGCTGCGGATCTCGTCCTTCAGGTACGCGTTCTCGGCCGCGAGCCGATCGCGGAGCCGCCGGACCTCTTCGTGTGCGAAGCAGTCGTCGAGCGCCACCGCGACCGCGCTCGCGAGCTGATCGAGCAGGCTGCGGCTCACGCGATCGTATGCGCCTGGCGTGGACGACATGAAGAAGAGCTCGCCCGGACTGCGGTCGCCGGTCAGGAGCGGAAGCGCGCAGAGCGCCTCCATCTTCTCCTGCTCCATGACACCGAACGTGACCGGGAAGCGCTCGCGCAGCTCCTCGCGCGTCGACGCGATGAACGCCTTCCGATTCCGGTTCACCCAGTCGCACGCCGTGCCCGCGGCCGGCAACAGGGTGACGTGCGCCGGCTCGCTGGTCGCGCGTTTCGGGTCGAGGATGTGTCCCTGCAGCGTGCCGTCCTCCAGGTGGAGCTCGATGCCGAAGCGCTCGGTCGGCACGACCGCCTGCAGCGAGTCCGCGAGCGCGGCGAAGAGCGCGTCGCGATCCAGGTGTCGGCCGATCGCGCGATTCACGTTCAAGAGCGCCTGGTGCTCGCCCTCGATCCAGCGCAGCGCCTCGCCCGCGCGCGGTCGCTCCGCACTCGCCTGCACGCGCTGGAGCTCGGCGCACGCGCGCGCGGCGAACACCTCGACGACGGCGATCTCGTCGTCGCTGAGCGCCATCGGCGCCGTGTGCAGAACCGCGAGGTGTCCGATCGAGCGCCCGTCCGCGCGCTTCAGCGGCACGCCCACGTAGCTCACCGCGCCGATGTCCTGCAGCCAGCGATCCTCGGGAAAGCCCTCCTGGAGCCCGTCCGAGATCGCGCACACGTAGCCCGCGGCGGCCCGCTGGCACGGCGTGCCCGGAAAGCGGTAGGTGAAACGCTCGCCGAAGTCCTCGCCTTCCCAGTACGCCAGCGCGCGCGACTCCAGCGCGCTCAGACTCTCGGCGACGAACGCGTAGCGCGCGCCCAGCGCCATGGCCGCACTGCGCGCGAGCGAGCGGAAGTACGCCTCGCTCGAAGCCTCGGCCGCCGCTTCCGCCATCTGGCGCAGCACTTCCGCAGGGCGCTGCCTGACCGGCGCGTCGCTCAAGAGCCCCAGGTCGGGAAGGCCTTTCTTCATCAGCGGTGATTTCCGATCCGAGCGCCTCGATACCACGCCCGATCGGAGGGATCAATGCCCGGCGCGCAGCACGAATCCTGACCTGAACGCGAGCACTCCCGCCTGGAGCGGCCACAAGCTCAAGAAGATCTGGCCGATGAACACGCCGCTCTGACGCATCTCCAGGAGGGCCATCGCCTGAGACTGCACCTGCGCGGCAGCAAAGGCGCCCTGATCTCCTGGCTCGAGAAGACGAGCGGTGCCGAAGCTGTAGACCTCGGCGCTCACCGAGACCGCCGCGCACAGCAACGCGAACGCCACCATCAGGCGCGCCTGCTCGCGATCGACGGACCTGAGCAGCCGGTACATGGCGAAGGCCAGCAAGGGCACGATCGAGCTCTGAACCGGCGTCTTCTCTCCGTCCCGTGCCTTCGATGAAGTCTCTCGCGCGGAGACGTTGGATGAGCGCAAGGGTCCTTGCAGGTGACATTGGACATACACCAGATGGGTTCACTGGTTTACGCATCGACCGGGAAATCGGTGCGATCACGTCCGTCGTTGATGTATCGTGGTGCATATGGCGACCCAATCGATCATCTCGTCCGTCGTGAAGCGAGTGGCTCTTGTTGCCGCTCTCGCGGTGAGTGCAGTGAGTGCTCAGGCACAGACCTTCGAGAGCATGGCCGGAACGTGGTGGCTCAAGATCGCCGGGACTGACCGCGGCGCTCTGCTCATCCGACTCGACGAGCCGAATGCGGCGGCTGCGCAGGTGATCGATGTCTCGCTCGGCGAACAGACGAGCTTCGGTTTCTCGCGCGAACTCGGATCGTTCTTCAGCGTCGCCGCAGGGCAGTGGGTCGATGTCGATTCAAAGGGTCGCATCTCGGGAATGCTCGTCCTGTCGGACCCGAACTCGGGAATGCCGCTAGGCAACCTCACGATCGACGGCGGAGGCGCGCGCAAATCCCTCACTCGCTTGACCTTGACGGGGAAGATCGAGAGTACCGATGGCGTTCCCCGGCGAGTGAAGCTCGACGGACGGCGGTTCGAGTCGAGTTCCGCCCGCGTGACTGGAAGCGCCTCGACCGGAAAGCTCTCCGGCAGGGGAATCGCGAAAGGTCACCTGTCGGATCTCGCCGTCGAAGTTGATTCGAGCCTGGGACAGCTCGCGTACTCCATCTCGGGAGCAGGTGCGGCCGAGGTCGACGGGCTCGAGGTTCCGGATCTGTCGATTGCCGGCAGGGTCATGCTCTCGCCGGACGGTCAGCTCCATGGCTTGCTCGACGGCTCGTCGAGCTTCGGCCCCGCCGATCTCGCTGGCGCGCTGTCGGCGGCGACGGGCAACAAGCCGCCGAAGCTGAAGCTGGAGCTGCGAGGCGAGCGGGCGGTGAAGATCCGCGCGGAGCTGAGCGCGACGACCATCCCGCTGGTCTCCGTCACGCCCGAATCCTTCGACTTCGGCGCGGTCGCGCTCGGCGCGGCGGTCACCCAGACATTCTGGGTGTCGAACACCGGACACGGAGCGCTGTCCGGCGCAGCGGCATTCACGGCTGGCTCCGGTAGTGGATTCAGCCTCGTCGGGCCGTCGACCTACGGGCCGCTCCGCAGGGGTGATGCGCCCGTTCCAGTCACCGTCCGATTCGCGCCTTCGCAGGACAACCTGCAATCGGCGGCGCTCGAATTCAGTGCGAGCGGAGGCTCGAATTCCGCTTTCAGAATGCTGAGCGGCAGCGGCCCCACGGTGCCGCTTCTCATTAGGGCCGATCAGGGCATCCACAGCCTCCTGTTCCGCTCCGGTTGCCCAGCAGCAACTGGGATGGCCACATTCACCGTTCAGAACCCCGGCACCGAGCCGTTCGAAGGCCTTGCGACCGTCGACGGACCGGAGACCATTGCTTTCGACTGGGACGCGAACAGCGGCGCAGCGATCAAGTCGATGCCGGTCCAGATTGCGGCGTCGGCGAGCACGGCGATCCCGGTTCGGGTCAAGTGCGGGACGTGGTTCCGTCGCGCCCATCTGAACCTGGTTGGCCCCGGCGGTACGAGCATCGGGTTCTGGGTTGGGTTTAGCCGAGTCCAGCCGTAGGCAGCGCGGCGCACACGCCGGCCTTCCGTCATCGGGAGGGGGGCGCCCCGCCGGCGACCGCACATAGGTCGGTTGCGACCCGCTGGCACACGCCCGTGGAATCGATCGGGCGACCTGGCGCGCCCGGAGGGACTCGAACCCCCAACCCTCTGATCCGAAGTCAGATGCT
>CAZMKX010000471.1:0-3763 GCA_964566375.1 uncultured Myxococcales bacterium | reverse complement strand
GCGAGAGCACGTTCCTGCGCTTCGGTGTGCCGGTCTCGAACGCGACGGACTTCGATGCGGCATTTCGTCCGGCGAGCTCGACGCGCGACGTCCAGATTCCGGAAGGAATGGTGTGGGCGGCGGCGAACCTGACCGAGGAGCTCGCGCTCGAGGCGTACTACGAGTACGACTGGGAGCCGGCGCGCACGCCACCCGTCGGCTGGTACTTCTCGGACAACGACTCCGTCGGCTCGGGCGAGCTCGGTGTCGCGATGCTCGGCAGCGGCCTCTTCTCGGACCTCGGGACGAACCTCGATTCGGCGTTCGCGCTCCCGCCCGGAACGCTCGGCTTCGATCCCGACTTCATGCGCGTGCCCGGCCACGGCACGGACGAGGCGAAAAGCCAGGGGCAGTTCGGAGTCACCCTGCAGGCCGTTCTCACGGAGCTGAACTCCACCAAGGTGGCGCTGCACTACGCGAGGTATCACAGCAAGCTTCCGATCGTGAGCGCGCGGACCGCGAACGGCGCGGCGGCCGCGGCGACCTCGCTCGCGGCGGTGGGCGCGCGCGCAGCGGAGCTCGCGCCGATCTACGAAGGCGAAGGCCTGTCCCCCGCGGAGGCCGCCGCCGCGGCCGCGAGCGCCGCGTCCACGCTCACGATCGGTGAGTACGCGAGCCGGGCGAGCTACTCGATCGAGTATCCCGAGGACGTGCAGATGATCGGGTTCAGCTTCAACACCGCGACGCTGCGCACCGGATCCCTTCTCTCGGGCGAGATCTCGCACCACTTCGACGCGCCGTTCCAGATTCTGGCCAGCGAGGTGATCGGGGCGGCACTCTCCCCGATCGAGTTCACGCCGAGGTTCGGCGAGGGGCCACTCGGCGACTTCGGTCCGAGCCAGAAGATCTCCGGCGTGAAGAAGCTCGACCGGACGGAGATCGAGCTCGGCCTGCGCCAGCTCTTCGGTCCCCGACTCGGCGCCTCGCAGTCGGTGCTCGGGCTCGACGTCGGCTGGGTGCACGTGCACGGCATGCCCGACGAGAACAGACTCCCGCTCTCGGCGCCCGGGATCACGGGCCCTGCAGACTACGATCACTTGCCGACGTCGACGTCCTGGGGCTATCGCGTCATCGGTGCGCTCATCTACGAGGACGTGCTCGGTGGCTTGACGGTACAGCCGCGCGTGGCGTGGGTGCACGACGTTGGAGGGATCACCCCGGGCCCCGGCGACGCCTTCATCGAGGGCCGCAAGGCGATCGGCGCGGGCATCGCGGTCGACTACATCAACCGCTGGGGCGTGCAGCTCGACTACACGACGTTCTTCGGCGGCGGCCGATTCAACTTGATCAACGATCGGGACTTCGTGCGTCTCCAGGTCAGTTACTACTACTAGGACGGGTCGAGTGAAGGCGCGCTCACGACTCGGTCTCTCGCTGCTGCCCGCGCTGCTCGCGGCGCTGGCGAGCCTCGCGCGCGCGGAGGTGAGCGAAGCCGAAGCTGCGCGGCTCGACGGCGAGCTCACGCCGATGGGCGCCGAGCGCGCGGGCAACGCCGCCGGCTCGATTCCGGCCTGGACGGGCGGCATCACGTCACCGCCCGCCGGCTACGTCCCGGGCGAACGCGAGATCGATCCGTATCCGGACGACGCCGTGCTCTACACGATCTCCGCCGCCGACGTCGATGCGCACGCCGACGTGCTGAGCGAGGGGCAGAAGGCGCTGCTCCGCGCGTATCCGGAGACCTGGCGCATTCCGGTGTATGCCACCCGGCGCTCGGCGTCGTTCCCGGACTGGGTCTATGCGGCGGTGCGCAAGAACGCGACGCACGCGCGCGTCGTGCTCGAAGGCAAGGGCTCCGTCGAGGGCGCGCGCATCGGCCCGCCCTTTCCGATTCCGACGAGCGGACTCGAGGTGATCTGGAACCACAACCTGCGCTGGCGCGGGGCGCGCGTCGAACGCGCCGAGGGAAGCGCCGCGGTGACGCGCCGCGGCGCCTACGCGGTGGTGCTCTCCGAGCAGCTCCTCGGGCTCCCCTACGGCGCACGGGAGGTCGACGCGTTCGGGAAGGCGTTTCCCAACGTCCTTCTCGCACTGCGCTCGCTCATTTTCTCGCCGTCGCGCCTGACCGGAAACGCGACGCTCGCGATCGAGCCGATCGACCAGACGAACGCCCCGCGCAAGACCTGGAACTACAGTCGCGACTTCCGGCGCGTGTTCCGCAACCCCTGGCAGGCCTACGACTTCCCGGCGCAGTTCAGCGACGCGCTGCGCACCGTCGACGATTTCTGGCTCTTCAACGGACCGCCCGACCGCTTCGACTGGAAGCTCCTCGGCAAGCGCGAGCTGCTGATCCCCTACAACGCGTATCGGCTCCACTCGGGCGACGTCGGTCCCGCGCAGATCCTCGGCCTGCACCACATCGAGCCGAGCCTCGCGCGCTACGAGATTCACCGTGTCTGGGTGGTCGAGGCCACGCTGAAGCCCGGCGAGAAGCACATCTACTCTCGCCGCACGTTCTACGTCGACGAGGACAGCTGGCAGATCGCCGTCGCGGAGAGCTACGACGCGCAAGGCCGGCTCTGGCGCGTGAACGAGGCGCACGCGCTCAGCTACTACGAGGTGCCCGTGCTGTGGACGACGCTCGAGGTCTTTCACGATCTCCAGGCCGGTCGCTACCTGGTCACGGGACTCGACAACGCGCGCCGCACCTACCGCTTTACCGAGGGCAGCGACCCGCGCGAGTTCAGCCCGAACGCGCTCACTTACTACGTTCGCTAGGCGCGCCGCTCAGGCGTGCGCGACGCGGATGCCGAACTCGGCCCGCAGGGTCGCGAGCGGAACGTCCCTCCAGCGGTCGTGCTCCGAGATCTCCCACGGCCACTTCCTCCGCTGGCGCGCGCAGCGCAGGATCGTGCGCGGCACGAGGCGCGCGGAGGCCACGACCGTCGTAAGAACGTCGTCGCGCTCGAGGCGGGTGTAGATGAGTCGCGAGTCCTCGAGCCGGTAACCCCGCAGCACGCCGAAGCCCGCGGTCGTGCCGAAGATGCTGGCGATCTTCACCACCGCCTCGTCCGGCAGCGCGATCCCGCAGCCGAAGACCACGTGGGCGACGTCGTGGCTGCGGAAGAACGCTTGCGCTTCCGGCGGCATCGCCGCGACGTCCGACAGGCCCGGATGCCGCGCGTAGTACTCCGCCAGACCCTCGGCCAGGGTCTGCTGCGACGCTTGCGCTTCGTAGTCCGCCGTCACGAGATCGACCTCGGATCGAGTCGCTTCCCGCGTCCTATATCCGCGACAAGACGATGTCGCCGACGAGGCCCAGCAGGAAGAACATGCCGAAGCGGCGGTTGTACCAGAACGTGACCGCCACGAAGTAGAGCGGCCATACGCCCTTCGGCAAGTCGGGGGGAGCCGTCGCCGGTCGCGGGTGCTCGTAGGTGGCATACACGCGCCGGAGCGACGGAGCGGCGGCGAACGTCACGAGCATGGCGGGCGTGAAGAAGCCGATCGCGACCAGGTAGGCGACCACGCCGAGCTGGGCGACGAGCATACCCAGGACCGTGTAGCGCGACGCTCGTTCGCCGAGGATCACGGGGAGCGTGCGGATCCGCTTCGCGCTGTCCGCGTCGAGCTTGTCGATGTGCTTGCCGAAGAGAACCGCCGTCGGCCCGAGCGCGTAGGCGATGCTCGCCACCGCGACGTTGTTGCTCCACTCTCCGGTGATCACGTAGTAGCTGCCGCCGACCATAAGCGGCCCCCAGACCGCGAGCACCGCCGGCTCGCC
>CAZMKX010000470.1:0-3765 GCA_964566375.1 uncultured Myxococcales bacterium | reverse complement strand
ACGCGAACCGCGCGGCCTTCGTCGGAAACCTGCACAGCTTCGCGAACGCCGACGCCGCGCTTCGCATCGCGCGCGAGATCATGCCGGCGATCCGCGCCGCGCTTCCCGAAGCCTGCGTCGACATCGTCGGCGTGAATCCGCCGCCCGCGGTGATCGCGTGCGCGGGGCGCGATGGCGTGAACGTCACGGGCGCGGTCGACGACGTGCGACCCTTCGTCGAGGGCGCCGCGCTCACCCTGTGTCCCGTCCGCGTCGCGGGCGGTGTGCAGAACAAGATCCTCGAGTCCCTCGCGCTCGGTGTGCCCGTCGTAACGAGTCCCGAGGGCTTCGAGGGCCTGGGTGCGCGCGGTGAGGCCGACGGCGTGCGCGTCGCGCGCGACACCGCCGAGTTCGTGAAGCTCTCGGTCGAGCTGATGCGCGACGCCTTCCTGCGCAACGAGCTCGGCCGGCGCGGCGCGGAGTTCATCGCGCAGAACTACGACTGGAACCGGCAGGTGGCGGCGCTCGAGGCGGTGCTCGCCGGTGGCCCTTCGGGATCGGAGAAGCTGCCATGAAGCTCGCGCGCTGGATCTTCCTTTCGGCCTCGCTCTACGGAGTGGGGATCCTGGCGCCGGGGTTCTTTCTCGAGGAACGGGCAGGCGTTGCCGATCCCCCTGCCATCAACCACCCGGAGTTCTACTACGGCTTCTTCGGCTCGGCGCTCGTCTGGCAGGTGCTCTTCTTCGTGATCTCTCGCGATCCGATCCGCTTCCGATCCCTCATGCCGGTCTGCGTGCTCGAGAAGGTGGCCTTCTTCGCGAGCTCCCTCGTGCTCTATGCGAACGGCCGACTCGCAGCGGGCAGCACGTTCTTCGCGAGCCTGATCGACGGCGTCTGGATGTGCTTGTTCGCGCTTGCCTGGTGGTCGTCCAGGCCGACCGACGGCCCGACGCAAGCCGCGAAGTAGACGAAGCGCGAAGCTCACCCCGTCCCGAGAGCCGGAAGTCTGTGGCTGCGCAGGTGGCGCAGAGTCGCCGCTTCGAGCTCGGCCGGCCACGCGACACCGTGAGCCGCTGCGATCTGCCTCGCCTGAGCGGCGAAGGCGAGCGACACGGCCTCGTGTGCTGCCACCATCGCCGCGAAGTCGGCTCCGCCCGTCGGCAGACCCTCGAGCAGCTCGCGCTGCGCCGCCGTGAGCTTCGCGCTCCACTGCTTGACGCCGCTCGGCGCGAGCGGTGCGTTGGCCTCGCAGAAGAGCTGGTAGAGGAGGCCACGCACTAGGTGGATGGACTCGTTGCCGAGCAGCAGGTCGCGTCGTGTCAGGCCCACGTCGAACATCCCGTAGTCGCGGAAGAACTCCTCGATCAGGAACGCGATGCGCTCGCGCGAGGGGCCTCGAGGCGGCGCAGGCGCGGGTACGCGTGCGTCGAGGCCGTCGCGGTCGAAGACCACGCGTCGCGTGCGGAAGAAGGTGGCCTCGAGCTTCCCCGCAGGCTCGACGACGACGTCGAGGCGTTCGCGCCCCGGTGTCACCGAGTAGAAGCTTCCGGGCAGGAACGGCAGCGGCCGCGCGATCAACGCGGGTGTGATGCGCGCGAGCCACTCGCGCCAGCCGCGCGTGAACGCGTCGAGCGCGTCGTCGCGCACGGCGACGAGCAGGTCGAGATCGGAGGCGGCGTCGGCATCTCCGCGCGCGAGCGACCCCGAGAGCCACAGCGCACGCACGCGCTCGTCGGCTTCGCAGACCCGGCGCGCGCTCTCGAAGAGCTCACGGTAGCGTGGCGAGAGAGCGTTCAGCGCGTCGGCCATCGCGGCTCGCTCGCAACCAGCAGCGACGAGCGCGCCACCGTCGTGCGCGTGAGCTCCTGCCGCTTCTGGAAGATCTGCATCGCGTCGGTCGACGGATCTCGGGATTTCTCCCAGACGTCGTGGCTGCCGTAGCGGGTCAGGAGCAGCAGGCGCCGCGCGCCATGGCGGTGGTCCTCGTCGTCCTCGTCCGCCGAGAACAGGCCGAAGATGCGTGCGTCGAAGCGGCGCTCGAAGTCGGGCCAGGCTTGACCCGAGAGCGACACGAACTCCGACAGCGCGGGCGCGTCGATCGTGAACCAGCGGTGCACGTGAATGCCGCCGGGCGAGAGCGCCTCGTGCTCGCGCGGGCGGATCGTGGGCGTGAGCCGCGTGAGCTTGCGCGCGACGATCGGAGCGCCGGGCGGCAGGATCTCCGCGAGTCCCGTCCCGCGCCAGATCACGACGGATTCGTTGGAGGCGAAGCCGAGCTGCGGCGTGAACTGGCCGATCAGCCGCGCTGCGCCTCCGCGTTCCGCGAGCGCCTTCGCGAGCGCGCCATGCGCCTGCGCGCCGCGTTCGAGCGTCAGCTGGGCGTAGTCCCAGGTCGTCACGTCTGCCTCCCAATCGCGCCGCCCGCCGCTCCGGGAAGCAGGCCGCGCGCCTCGCGACTAGGCTACGCCATCCGCCTGCGAAGCGGAGAGCCCGGACGCACGAACGACCCGCGACCGGGAAGGAGACGTAGATGACGACGACCAGGATCACCATCACCGGAACCGGGGTCCCGCATCTCGCGCCCGGACGCGCCGGCCCCGGCGTGCTGGTCGAGCACGGCGACGTCCGGCTCCAGTTCGACGCGGGACGCGCGACCGCGCTGCGGCTGATCGAGGCCGGCGTGCGCACGAATCAGCTCACGGCTCTGTTCGTGACCCATCACCACTCCGACCACCTCGTGGGCCTGACGGACGTGCTGTTCTCGCGCTGGCTCGAGAGCCACGGCCGCTTCGTTCCGCTCCCGGTGATCGCTCCGGCCGGGCCGTCGATCGAGTATCTCGAGCGCATGATGGATCCCTGGCAGGCCGACATCGCCGTTCGCAAGGCACACGTCGGGCGCAGCGATCACCCCGCGCCGCGAGTCGTCGCGTTCGACGCCGAGCCCGCGACGCGTCGCGCCGTCGAGGTCTGGTCGGACGAGGCGAAGCGCATCCGCGTGCTCGCGCGCGCGGTGCATCACGAGCCCGTCTCGCCCGCGGTCGCCTACCGGATCGAGACCCCGGCCGGAGCGGTCGTGATCTCCGGTGACACCATCGTGTGTGACGAGGTCGCGGAGCTCGCCGCCGGCGCGCAGGTGCTCGTGCACGAGGCCATCCGGCGCGAAGCCGTGCTGAAGCTGGTGCACGTCGCGCCGCAGCTCGAGCACATCGCCGCCTACCACGCAGACACCGTCCTGCTTGGCCGGATGGCCGCGAGGATCCGGATTCCGACGCTGGTGCTCACCCACTTGATTCCCAGCCCGGGAACGGGCCCGACGACGCGGGAGGACTTCAGCGACGATCTCCGCCGTGGCGGGTTCGAGGGCGAGATCGTCGTCGCGGACGACCTCTGCCGGGTCGAGCTCGAGGGCGTTCGCTGACGCCGGTGCGCCCTATCCCAGATCGCTCGCGTCGTGGCGCTCCGGAACCCGCAGCGCTTCGGGGCCCCAGGTCCTGTTCACGCGCTGACCGCGCTGCACCGCGGGCCTCTCCTGGATCTCGGCGGCCCAGCGCACGACGTTCTTGTACGACGTCACGTCGAGGAACTCGCCCGCTTCGTAGAGCTTGCCCTGCACCAGGGCGCCGTACCACGGGAAGGTCGCAATGTCGGCGACCGTGTAGTCGTCGCCCGACAGGAAGCGCCGCTCGGCGAGGTTCCGGTCCAGCACGTCGAGCTGCCGCTTGACCTCCATGGCGAAGCGGTTGATCGGGTACTCGTACTTCTCGGGCGCGTAGGCGTAGAAGTGGC
>CAZMKX010000469.1:0-3767 GCA_964566375.1 uncultured Myxococcales bacterium | reverse complement strand
AAGCGACGAACGGCGCCTTGCCGACCTTCACGTCGTGGCCCGCCGCGCGCGCCTCGGCCTCGGAGAGACCGATGCTCGCCACCTGCGGCTGACAGTAGATGCAGGCCGGGATCTTCTTCTTGTCGATGCCGTGCTTGCGCACGCCCGCGATGAATTCGACGGCGGCGACGCCTTCGTGGGACGCCTTGTGGGCGAGCAGCGGCGGCCCGCTGCAGTCGCCGATCGCGTAGACGCCCTCGGCCGTCGTGCGGAAGGTCTCGCCCACCTTCACGAAGCCGCGCTCGACCGCGACGCCGCGCAGATCGAGTCCCAGATCGTCGACCAGCGCGCGCCGACCCACGGCGACGAGCACCTGATCCGCGCGCAGCACGTCCTCGCCCTTCTCGCCCGCGACCGTGACGGCCACGCCCTTGGCGTCGGTCTCGAGGCCCTTGTACGCGGTGCCGGTGAGGATCTTGATGCCGTTTCGCGAGAACGAGCTCCCGAGCGCCGTCGCCGTCTCCTTGTCGAAGCCGGGCAGCAGCTGGTCCTTCATCTCGACGACGGTGACCTTGGTGCCGTACGCGTTGTAGGCGTAGGCGAACTCGAGGCCGACCGCACCGCCCCCGATCACGAGGAGGCTCTCGGGCCGCTCGCGCGACGCGAGCGCCTCGCGACTCGTGAGCACACGCTTGCCGTCGACCGCGAGACCGGGGAAGACGAACTCCGTCGAGCCGGTGGCGAGAATGACGTTGCGCGCCTCGAGCGCTTCCTCGGCACCGTCCTTGGTGACGATCACTTCCTTGCCGCGCGAGAGCCGACCGCGACCGGCGAAGACCTCGATCTTGTTCTTCTTCATCAGGCTCTTCACGCCGCGCGCGAGCCGGTCCGCCACCTTGCGGCTGGCGTCGATCACCGCGCCGTAGTCCGCGACGAGCTTTTCCACGATCAAGCCCGGGACGCCGTGCTTGACCGCCTCGAAGGTCTCGGCCGACGACAGGATCGCCTTGGTCGGGATGCAGCCCCAGTTCAGGCATACACCGCCGAGGTTCGGCTCCTCCTCGACGATCGCCGTCTTCATGCCGAGCTGCGCGGCGCGAATGGCGGCAATGTAGCCGCCGGGTCCGGATCCGATCACGACCAGGTCGAACGCTTTCATTCTCGCCCCGTTTTGTGCACGCCGGAGCCGTGCAGGTTCGTTCCGCTGGCCGCGGTCTCTTCCCCTCTTTTCGTGCGGAGCTGCCTCTTCCTTGAGCGGCAGTTGAGAGCCAGAAAGCGCGTCAGGCGACCGGTTTTTCGATGATCGGCAGGAGCAGGTCGGCGGTCTCCTTGTGATGGGGCACGTTCCACCCCGGAGTGCGCTGGACCCTGTCCTGCAGCTTGATGAGGCCGTCCATCACCGCCTCCGGACGGGGCGGACAGCCGGGAATGTAGATGTCGACCGGAACGATCGTGTCGATGCCCTGGACGGTCGAGTAGTTGTTGTATGGGCCGCCCGAGCACGTGCAGGCGCCGAACGCCACCACCCATTTCGGCTCGGCCATCTGGTCGTAGACCTTCTTCAGGATGGGCGCCTGCCGATGGCTGATCGTGCCGACCACCATCAGCAGGTCGGCCTGGCGCGGCGAGAAGCGCGGCAGCGCGGCCCCGAAGCGGTCGAGGTCGTAGCGCGGCCCGGCGGCGGACATGAACTCCATCCCGCAGCACGCGGTTACGAAGGGATACAGGAAGAACGAGTACTTGCGCCCCCAGTTCACGACCGCGTCGACCGTCGTGGTGAGGAAGGAATCCTGGCCTTGCCGCAAGATCTCGTGCTTCTCCGTCATCGCTCCTCAATATACCCGCTCCGCTATGCTGTGCCCGTGCGCCTCGTTGCAGCCTGGCTCGTGCACCTCTACACGGCGTCGTCGGCCGTCTTCGGCGTGTTCGGCGTGGTCGCGTGCTTTCGCGGCCAGTTCCGCCTGGCCATGTACTGGATGATGCTGACGATGGTGATCGATTCGACCGACGGCGCCCTGGCGCGGTTGGTCGACGTGAGGAAGCAGATCCCCTGGTTCGACGGCCGGCGCCTCGACGACATCTGCGACTACTTCACCTACGTGCTTCTGCCTGCCTGCTTCCTGATCGCCGCGCAGATGCTGCCCCATCCGGGCTGGGTCGCCGTACCGGTGCTCGCCTCCGCGTACGGATTCAGCCAGGACAAGGCGAAGACGGACGACTTCTTCTTCCTCGGCTGGCCGTCGTACTGGAACGTGGCGGTCATGTACCTCTACCTGATGCAGGTCGGGCCCGGCGTCTCGCTGACCTGGGTGCTCGGGCTCTCGGCTGCGATCTTCGTGCCACTGAAGTACATCTACCCGAGCCGCACGCGCGTGCTGCGGCCGCTCTCGCTGCTCGTGCTGGCGCTGTGGGTGGTGATCTTCTCGTGGCTGGCGGTTCGCCCGGACCCGTCGCGGCTCTGGATCTGGATCACGCTCGCGCTCGGCCCCGGCTACTACGTCGGACTCTCGGCGCTGCTCAACGTGCCGCGCTTTCGCGCCGCGCTCGGCAGCGCCGAGGCGGCGGGCGCCCAGTCGGGGTAAGCTCAGCCGGGATGTCCTTCGAGGTTCTGCTCGCGAGCCCGCGCGGCTTCTGCGCCGGCGTCGATCGCGCGATCGAGATCGTCGAGCTCGCGATCGAGGTCTACGGAAAGCCCGTCTACGTGCGGCACGAGATCGTGCACAACCGCCACGTCGTCGAGGATCTGCGCCGCAAAGGCGCGATCTTCACCGAGAGCCTGGCCGAGATCCCCGCCGGGAGCCTCGTGATCTTCAGCGCGCACGGCATCGCACCCGCGGTGCGGGCCGAGGCCGAGCAGCGCGGGCTCCGTTCGCTCGACGCCACCTGCCCGCTCGTCACGAAGGTCCACGTCGAGGCGCTGCGCTGCGCGCGCGACGGCTTCGACATCGTGCTGGTCGGTCACCGCGGCCACGTCGAGGTCGAGGGCACGCTCGGCCACGCTCCCGGCCGGATGCACCTCGTCGAGACCCTGGCCGACGTCGCGAGGCTCGAAGTGGCCGATCCGTCGAAGCTCGCGGTGCTCACGCAGACCACGCTCTCCGTCGACGACACGCGCGAGATCATCGGCGCGCTCCGTGCGCGCTTCCCGGGCGTTCGCCTGCCGGGCAAGGACGACATCTGCTACGCGACCCAGAACCGCCAGAACGCGGTGAAGTCGCTGTCGGAGCGCTGTCAGCTGGTGCTCGTCGTCGGAGCACCGAGCTCGAGCAACTCCAATCGCCTCGTCGAAGTCGCGGCCTCGCGCGGCGCGCGCGCGCGACTGGTCGAAGACGCCTCGGGCATCGATCCCGCGTGGCTCGAAGGCGTCGAATGCGTCGGCGTCACGGCGGGCGCCTCGACACCCGAGTTCCTCGTCGACGCCGTAACCGGGCGATTGCGCGCGCTCGGGGGTTCCCGCGTCGAGTCTCTCGCGATCGTCGATGAAGGCGTGCGCTTCACCCTGCCGCCCGAGCTGAAGCGCGGTGGCCGTGCAGCCGCTGCGGGCGAGTGACCGCACTCGTCGAAACCCTGGTCGCCGGAGTCGAGCGCGGCGAGGTTGCGCCGGCTGCGCTCGACGCGCTCGGCGCCGCCGAGCCGGAGATCACCGCCAAGCGGCTGGTCGCGGCGGCGGAGAACCCGGACCTCGCCGCAACCCGAGCGCGGTGGCTGCCGGAGCTCCTGCTTTCGGCGCGGCCGGGCTACGGCGCCCAGTGTCTCGAGGAGGTCGCGAGCCGCTATCGCGACACGCG
>CAZMKX010000468.1:0-3769 GCA_964566375.1 uncultured Myxococcales bacterium | reverse complement strand
ATCCGGCGGCGACCGAGAAGAAGGTCCTGCGCAGCGCCTTCGTCTCGGGGGACGCCTACTTCCGGACCGGCGATCTGCTGCGGATGGACGCCGACGGCTACTACTACTTCGTCGACCGCATCGGCGACACGTTCCGGTGGAAGGGCGAGAACGTCTCGACGCAAGAGGTGGCCGAGGCCGTCAGTGCCTGGCCGGGCGTGGAGCTCGCGAACGTCTACGGCGTCGAGGTTCCCGGCGGCGACGGGCGCGCGGGCATGGCGGCGCTGGTGCTCAGCGACCCGAAGAGCTTCGACGGCCGCGCCTTCCATGCGCACGTGGTGTCGTCGCTGCCTTCGTACGCGGTGCCCGTATTCCTGCGGCTCCAGCTCGAGGCGGAGGTGACGGGGACGTTCAAGCTGCGGAAGGTCGAGCTGCAGCGCGAAGGCTGGAATCCGTCGACGCTCTCGGACCCGCTGTACGTGCGCGACGACGCGGCCCGCGCCTACGTACCGCTCGATCCGGAGCGCTACGCCGCGATCGCAGGCGGCGAGGTCCGCCTCTAGAGCCGCGCGCGGTGAGGACGATCGCGTAAGGACGTCGGCGGCAACGGTCGATACGCCGATCGCAATGATCCTGCCGATCTCCGAAGACGGTGCACCCGCGCAGCGAACACCCTGGCTCACGCTCGGACTGATCGCGCTGCTCACGGCGTGCTTTCTCGCCGCCGGCGGCGCGCGCCGCATCACCGGCCAGGACGACGCCGTCGAGCTGGAGCAGGCGATCGACTACTGGCTCGAGCATCCCTATCTCGACGCGCGCCCCGAGGTCGTCGACGCGGCGGCGTTCGCGAACGGGTACAGCGACGGCGCCGATTTCGTCGCCAGGGTGCGCGCACGCGGCGAGCTTCCTCCGGTGGACGCGGAGGTGCTGGCGCAGGAGCAGCTCGGGCTCTCGTACCTGACGACGCTGGCGCTGCGTGGAACGGATGCGAAGCCCGGCCCGGCCCACGTCTTCCGCCGCTTCGGCCTGGACCCGAGCACGCCGCGCGCGCACGCTCTCGTGACCCACGTGCTCTGGCATGCCGGGTGGCTGCACCTGGGCCTGGTCGTTCTGGTGATCTGGCTCGTCGGCCCGGCGCTCGAACGCCGTCTCGGGTGGCAGATCACCGCCGGGGTGTGTCTGGTCGGCGCGTTTGCGCCGGCCCTGACCCAGGTGGCGCGCGCGTCCGAGACAGCGGCGCCGCTCGTCGGCGCCAGCGGCGTGGCCGCCGCCCTGCTCGGTGCGTTCGCGGCCCGCTTCGGTACGACACGTGTGAGCATTCGCTACGTCACGCTTCACGAGGGCCGCCCGACCACCCTCGCGCGCGACACCCGCGGCTGGGCGCTGCTCGTCGCGGGCCTCTTCGTACAGGTCGCCCTCTGCCTGATCTTCCTGGACAGCGCGGTCGCGTCGGGAAACGCGTGGACGGCGAACCTGGCCGCGCTCGTCACCGGCGCCGCGACCGTCGTCGTTCTGCAGCGCTTCAAGGCGGAGGAGCGCTTGGCGAAGGCCACGCTCGACGCGGGGACGCATCCAAAGGTCGACGCACGGATCAAGCGCGCGACGACGGCCCGGGAACGCGGCAAGCACGCCGAAGCCATCGCGCTCGCCGACGAGGTCCTGCGCGAGCGCCCCGAGGACATCGACGGACTCCAAGCGTCGTGGGACGCCCACGTCGCCGCCGGTCGCGCGGGGGACGGCGCGCGCTCCGCGCGCAGGCTCGTCGAGCTGCACGCGCGGCGCGGCGACCTCGCCTCGGCCGCGCGGCTCTGGGACGAGCTGCTGCGGGTCGCGCACCGCGGCCGCGTGGAGCCGACGACGCTCCTGCGGATCGTGCCCGAGCTCGTCGTCCAGGCGCGCCGCGATGCCGCGATCGCGGCGCTCCGGGCCGTCGTCGATTCCACGAACACGAGCCTGACCGTGGGTCAGGCGCTGCGCGTCGCGGAGCTCGGTGCCGAGCTCGACCCTCCATCCGCGCTGGTCGCGGCACGCCATGCGCTGGAGCGCGGCGAGCTCGTCGACGAGCGACGCGCGCGGCTCGAGCAGCTCGTGCTCTCGCTCGAGAACAGCGGCGTGCGGGCGAAGGCGTCCCCTGCGGTCGGCGACGACCACGCTTCGGCCGAGGTGCCGCCTGCCGGCGTCGAGAACGAGCCCGCCGAAAGCGCGGCATTCGCGCTCGACCGGGACGGCGATTCCGGCATGCTCGGACTCGTCGAAGAGCCCTCCGCGGGCGCGGTCGAGCCGCCTCCCCCGCCGTCCGAGCTCTTCGAGCTCGAGCCGACGCAGCTCGGCGTCGAGCCGGCCTTCGCGGCGGTGCCGTTGCCCCGACCGGCGCCGGCGGCGCCCGCGTCGCCGGCCCCGAGCCCGTCCGGATTCTCGGAGGACGCCTCGGCGACCGTGCTCTTCTCGCCCGAGCGACCCGCGACGAGCGCGAGCGCGTCGTTCAAGATCACGCCCGTCCTTCCCGTCGCGCTCGACGTGGCCGGCCTGCGGGTCCGGCTCGAAGGCGGTGCGCCGAGCCTGATCGAGTGGGCGCGCGTGCAGGCCATCGGCGTCGGTCTCGTCTCCGGCCTGGGCCCGAACCCCGTCGTCGTCATCGATCTCGCCCTGAACTGGGCGGACGCACCGGAGGGCGCACTCGAGCTGATGCGGCTGCGCAGCGACGGCTTCCGGGCTCGTCAGCTCGTGACCGGCGCCGCCAACCCGCTCGAGGCGATGCGCGCGCTCCTCGCCGAGCTCCTGGCGCGAAGCGGCGCCGTGCCCCTTCCCGATCCCGCCGGCGCGCGCGGCACGCCGTTCCGTGAGTACGCTTCGCTCGACGCCTATCAGGGACAGGTGCTGCTCGCCACCCACTAGCAGGTTTCAAGTCCAAGTGACCGACCGCCGATGCCGATCCGATGGCGCGGCTGACTCTCAAGGGGAGACTTCTGCTCGGCTTCATCGCCGTTCTGACTCTTCCCTCCATCTCGGCCGTGATCGCCTATCTCGGTGCGCTCGACGTTCGTGAGCACACGCGCGTCCTCGCCGAGAGTCACTACCCGATCCTCGAGAGCGTGAGCCGCGCCGAGGCGAGAGTCACCGTGCTCCAGGCCGCTCTCGATCGCGCCTGCGAGAGCAACGACCTGGCCGCGCTCGATCACGCGCGCAGCCTCTCCCAGGCGCTCGACGACGAGCTCGCGGCGCTCGAGAAGCTCGCGACTTCGGCCGCGGCGACGGAGCTGCGCGCGATGGCTGGCGCCTGGGCTCGGGACGCCGCGGCACACTGCGCCGTCGTCCTCGACGGCGGCGAGCGCAGCGAGACCGCGCGCGACGAGATCGAGCGCGATGCGCACGTCGCTGCGCGGCTGCACGGACAGCTCGACGCGTTTCGCAGCGTGCGCGGGCAGGCGGTCTCGGAGGAGCTCGACGCGATTGCCGGAATCTCGAGCCGGAACGCGTGGACTCTCGCGCTGACGCTCGTCGCGGCGCTCGGTGCGGGTCTGGCGGCGTCCACCCGCTTCGCGCGGCGAATCGTCGCCGAGCTCGTCGAGACCACGACGCGTCTGGCGAGCGCGGTCGCGGACGGAGATCTCCGCGAGCGCGTCGAGGTCGCGCGCCAGGACGAGGTCGGCCAGGTCGCGCGTGCGCTCGGCCGGATGACGGACGGCTTGCGGGGTCTCGTAGGCCAGGTGAAGGGCTCGGTGGAGGTGCTCGCGGGCGCGGTCGTCGCGCTGACGCCCGCTGCCGAGCAGATCGATCGCGGGGCCGTGGA
>CAZMKX010000467.1:0-3773 GCA_964566375.1 uncultured Myxococcales bacterium | reverse complement strand
TCTATGGCGGCGTTCCCGTCGTCCGCTTCTACAGCGCCGGCACGGGCGGCTGCGCGAACGTCGACTGGTTGCACGAGTCGCGCGAGGTGCGCGCGCTCGTGACCGCGTGGCTCACGGCGGAAGCCGTACGCCTCTGGCCGAGTGAGTACGGGCCCGCGCCGATGGATCTCATGCGGCATCCGTACGAGTCGGCGATCCTGGTCGTGCCCGAGCACATCGGCGCGCCGATGACCGCGCGCTACCGAACCTCCGCGATGCCCGTCGGCGCGTCGGTCGATCTCCGGCTCATGCTCGAAGCGAACCTGGACCCCGAGCACCAGCGGAAGCTGCGTCACCTCGACATCGGCGCCGACGTCGTGCTCGGCACGCTCAAGATCGAGAGGCTCTCGTGAGTCGCAAGACGCGGCAGCAATACGATGCCGACTTCGCAGCCGGGCTCGAGACGCGCGCGCGCGCCGCGCAGCTGCTCCGCTTCCAGACAGCGCTAACCGACCTCACCGCGGCCGCGATCGATGTGCTCGGCTCCGACGTCGTGGCGGGCGAGGTGCTCGCGGCCGCGGCCGCGATCGCCGTCGTGCATGGGCCCGCCGACTCTGACCACGAGCGGCGCGCGCTGTTCGTGCGCGCAGCGCTCGCGCGGATCGAAGCGGCGTGCTCGGAACGAGCGGAGGTGCACTCGTGAAGACAACTCAGAAGAAGCGGGCCCGGGTGCCGCAGCGGGCGAGCGACGAGGAGATCGTCAAATCGCTGCGAGCCCTGCTCGATACTGCGCGGGAAAATCTCGCCATCGTCTCGGCAACGGAGCGACCGCATGTTGAGGCCCGCGCGCTCCGGCGACTGGCGGTCCGCGCGCTCAAGGTGCTCTCGTGAAAGGGCTCGTCTGCGTTCGCTGCAAGCTCGATCGGGAGAACGTCGATTGCGTTCCCCCCACTTACTTCGGCGCGGAGCCGAGCACCCCGTACAACAGCGGGTGCATCTGCGCGGCGTGCATGACTCCCGAAGAGATGGGCTATCGCGCCTATCGGGTCGCGCGTTTCCGCACGAGCGAGGGGGAACCGTGGTCGTTCGCGCGTTGGGCAGCGGCTAGACCAGAGGGCGCGTCGTGACGCGCGGGACGCACATGGAGCGTTGCGGGCGTTCAGGCTGCAATCACACGCGCAGCGCGCATCTACTCGGCGGCCGCTGCGTCGAGGCCGGGTGCAAGTGCGCCGTGTGGACCGCGCGCCCCGGGGCTGCGCCGAGCATCGAGCGTCCGGCAACGAAGCGCGAGACGAAGCGCGCGCCCAAGGCGAAGCCCGTCGAGCTCGGACGCAATAGCCACGCGCTGCTCGACGAACTCGTGCAGTACGCCGCGGAAGCGTGGGCGCTGACACACCAAGAACGGACCGGCGAGAATCCAGCTCTTGCGCCCGAGACGCGCGCGACGTTCGTCAAGCATGCCCACGAGCGCCTGGCGCAAGTGCTCGCCGCGGCCGCGCTCGACCAGGGAACGCGAAAGCGCGCGGCTGCGAAGGCGCCCGCGGCGTGGGTTCTGCCCGAGCAGCTGACCCAGCCCGGGCCGGGCATCGGCGCCTTGATGGCGCTTCTCGGTCAGTCGACGGAGGGCCGGGTCGAGCTGCTCGTGCGCGTGCTCGAAGTGCTCAACCGGCAGGGCGCGACCGCGATCGATGTCCTTCTCGAAGCGCCCGCGATCGCGATGATGCCGGCGTCGTCGATGCGCGGCTCGATCGTCACCGGGCCATATCTCTCTATCCCCACGCTCCGAGGCCGGCCGCGATGATGCGCTTAGGACAGTGGACCCGCCACGAGGAGAAGTTGCGCGCGGATGTGCTCAGCGACGCGGGCGCGCTCAGGGCGCAACCGATCGGGCGCCTGTTCATCGTGCGCCACAAGGGCCGCAGCGGCCGCCGCGATTGGACCGAGTGGCGCGTGAGCGCCCAGGCGGACCTGGGGCTGCCTGTCGTCGTCCAGGGGGCCGCGGTCTCGACGCTGCGCGAAGCGAAGGTGCGCGCGGTCGAGACGTTCTGCTCGTTGCAGCCGACCGAAGCCGCGAAGCGCGCCGCGCGTGCGTACCTGTTGCCGGCTCACGTCCATCCGCCTGGCGCCGACGCGCGCGGCCGCTCGCGCCGATGGTCGTTCCTCAGTCGCTCTCAGATTTCGCGCGATGTCGATTGCGTGTGCTCGTGGACACCTGATGGACTCGGAACGTGCGAGCTCTTCCACCTGACCGGGGTGTGTCTGACGCTCGACTTCCGCGCGCGCACGCTCGCGGCCGTGCGCGCGTCCGACGATCCCGCGGCCACGCAGCCGACCGTGGGGCTCACGGCTGAGGAGGCGCGCGCGCTGTGGAACATGCTCGCGGTGCCCGCGCCGCTCCGCGCGCCCGTGACGCTGTTCGGCTATGGCGAAGGGAAGCCCGTCGGCCCGCTACACCTCATCTGCGGCGACTCGCTCGCCCCCGAGGGCCCGCCGCTCTTCCAGTGCACGCGGTGCGGCTTCCGCGGCATCGCGTCGAACGCGACGCGCGAGCAGCATCGAACATGCGGGGCGACGTCGTGAGGGACCTCGAATGGTTCGGGTACGTGTGGAGCGGCGGCCGCTGGGGCGTGCAGGTTCCCGACGACGACGCGCGCACGTGCGTGATCGTGGACGAGCTGGGCGTCGAGCACACGAACGGCATCGGCTGGGCTGACACGTGGACGTGCGTCCCGTTCGACGAAGTGCCCGAGCGCGTGATCGCGCGCGAGCCGCTCGCTAAGACGTTCGCGGACGCCGCGCGCGCGATGGGGATCTCGTTCTGGTGTCCCGAGTGCGGGGAGGCGACCGCGCACGTCGGCGAGCCCTGCGCGCTCTGTCGTCTCGGCGCTCTCGTCGCGAGGCGCGCTTGACGTCGCCCGCGCTCGCGGTCGTCTGCCCGGCGTGCTCGGCGGCTGTCGGTGCGAAGTGCACGGGGCCCGGCTCGAGCACGATGTCACACCGCATCCGGAGCGCGCTCGCATCGCGCGATGCCGGGCGCCCGCTGACCGCGCACGAGCGCGACACGTTGCAGCGCTGGGCGCCGATGCTCGCGGGCCGCGGCGGTCCCGCCGTCGTGAGCACGCCCGCGCCGAGGTGTGCGATTGCGGCATGCCCTGATCCGCGATGGACGTTCGCGGACGGCGAGCCCTCGCGCTTCTGTCGGATGCACACGCGCGACACCATCGAACGGGGCGAGTAGTGCAAGCGCGAGAGGCGAACATGCGAGGTGGAAAAATGATCGGCTGGTACATGACAGGCCCGACGCGCATCGATGGCAGCGCGCATCCGGAAAACGGCGTGGCGACTCGTTTCGATGGTGCGTTCGTGCCGATGAAGACGGGCCTCTATGCCTGCGAGGACATTCTCGACTGTCTTCTCTTCGCGCGCGGGTCGACGATCTGCTCCGTCGCGCTCGGCGACATCGTGCAGAAGTGGCCCGACAAGATCGCAGGGAGAGAGCGGACGATCCTCTGGCGTATCGATGGCGGCCGCGTGCTCCGCGACTTTGCCCATTGGTGCGCGGAGCGCTGTCAGTCGATCGCGGAGATTGATCCCGAGCAGGCGAGTGATTCACACCGCGAAGCCGCTCGTGTGCCGGGCGCCGATGCCCCGTGGTTGCAGCGCGATGCTTCATGGTGGGCCGCGCGCGATGCTGCGTTCGCAGCTTCATGGGACCTTGGGCCGGATGCCGCGGCGTGCCGGCCCGTGGTAGCGCTCGAGCCGCGCGAGCGTGTCGCGCATCCCGAGCGTCATTA
>CAZMKX010000466.1:0-3774 GCA_964566375.1 uncultured Myxococcales bacterium | reverse complement strand
GCAGGATCGCGACCTCCTGGGCCAGGTTCTTGATCTGCAGCCCCGCGCGCGACAGACGCACCGCGTAGTTCAGGCAGATCGCGACCAGGAAGAGCTCGCCCAGGAAGAAGACCGTCGAGCTCGGCGTCCACGCGCCGATCGCGCGGGTGAGCTCGCGCAGCAGATCGAGCCGGATCGACACGAAGACCAGCGCCGCGGAGACCGCGATCCAGATCGGTGTGTACTCCTCGCGGAGCGCGCGCCTGCGCACGAGCCAGAGCACGAGCGCGATCAGCACCACCGAGATCGACAGCGCGAGCCAGCGCGTCGCCTCGAGGTCCGGATTCTCCAGAAACAGTGCGCGCAGGCGCTCGAGTGTCAGCTCGTCGTTCATTTCGGCTCTCCTCCGCTCACGGCCGTGGAACGCGCGACGACGCGGCCCAGAGCGAGAGCATCATCTTGTACAAGTACCAGACCGACTTGAGCCCGCCGTGCAGCGTCGATGGTCGCTCCGCCGCGTGCATCTCTACCGAGATCTCGCGCACGACCAGACCGTGCCGGTGCGCCGTGAGCAGCACGTCGACGTCGGGATAGTCGCTCGGAAACGCGTCGCCCACGTAGAGCTCGAGCACGCGCCGGCCGAGCGCCTGAAAACCCGAGGTCGGATCCGTGATCCGGAAACCGAACGCGCGCGCGAGCCCGATGAAGAAGCGGCGACCGAGCTGCCGCAACGGATCCATCCGGTACCGGGTCGGCTCGAGGAAGCGCGATCCGATCAGGAGGTCGCATTCGCCGCGCTGGATCGGCTCGAGCAGCCGGCGCACGTCGCGCGGGTCGTGCTGTCCGTCCGCGTCCATCTGCACGACCCACGGCGCTCCCACCGAGAGCGCGTACTTGTAGCCGGTCTGCAGGCCCGCCCCGTACCCGAGGTTGAAGGGGTGCCGCAGCACGGTCGCACCCGCGCGCGCTGCGACCTGGCGCGTGGCGTCGCGCGAGCCGTCGTCGACCACGACCTTCTCGAGCGGAAGCTCCTGAGCATCGATCGCCGCGAGCAGGCCCGCGAGGCGCGGCGCCTCGTTGAAGGCCGGGATCACGAGCACGCCGCGGGGCGCGGTGCCTGGCTCGGGGCCGTGCGGGGGCATGATCGGGCGGACCTCCGGGAGCGCGCATTCTGCCGCAAATCGAATCCGCCTGCGCAGGCGTCTCAGTCGGCATGCGGCGGCATCCGATACGCAGCGCATGGAGCGGCGGCTGATGCGGCAAGCCCCACATCTCCTGACTGCGCTCGCGGTGATCCTCGCCGCGGGCGGCGTCCTTGGTGTGAGCGCGACTCGCGCACCCGCGCCGGCACGCCCAGCGCGCGTGATCGAGGTCGCCATCACCGTGGACGACTTCACGCGCCCACCGCTCGGCCCCGCATCCGAGGCGCCCGAGCGCGTGATCGACCGGCTGCGCGAGGCCTTCGCACGGCATCACCTGCCGCCGGTCACCGGCTTTCTGAACGGAGTCACGAGCGAGAGTCATCCGGCCGATCGCGCGGCCCTGCGCCGGTGGGTCGACGCGGGCAATCGCCTCGGCAATCACACGTACTCGCACCTGGACCTGGCGCGCGTGGACGTCGCGACCTATCTGGCCGACATCGATCGCAACGAGCGCGAGCTGAGCCGCATCGCGGGTCCGCCGACCGCCCGCCACGACTGGCGGGTGTTCCGCTACCCGTTCCTGCAGGAGGGCGCGTCGGAGAGCGCGCGCGAGGCCGTGCGCGCGCACCTGCGCGAGCGCGGCTATCGCATCGCGGAGGTGACGATCGACTTCGAGGACTGGGAGTGGTTCCCCGCCTTCGCCCGCTGCGCGGACGGCGACGCCAGGCGCGAGGTGGACCTGCTTCGCGCGCTGTATCGCCAGGCGGCGCGCAAGGAGCTGCTCGCGGCCGACAAGCTCGCACGCGATCTGCTCGGACGGCCGATCCGGCAGATCCTGCTCCTGCATGCCGGCGAGTTCACGGCCGAGATGATCGACGACCTGCTCTCGGAGTACGAGGCACTCGGCGTGCGCTTCGTGTCACTCGACGACGCGCTGGAGGACTCGGCGTATCACGTCGATCCGCGCATCGCGCGCAGCTACGGCAGCCCGTTCCTGTACCAGCTCGAGGCCGCGCAGGGCCGGAAGACACCCGAAACCCCGTGGCCACCGCACGCCGAGCTCGCGGTGCTCTGCCGGTAGCGATTCCGGCGGCGCTTCGCGCTCCTGCCAGGAGAAGCACGCGGTCACCGGAAACTCGCGGAAGTGCGGCCCCGACCAGTAGATCCCCTCGGGGTTCACGTCGCAGACCTTCACCGGCGCGGCGGTCGGCCGCGCAGCCTGCTCCGCCCAGAACGCACGCGCCTCGCGCGGCGCGAACACCTCCGGCGGCCGGGCGTCGATCGCGAACGGCCGGGTCGCGAGCAGCACGAACGCAGCGCCCGCGACGAGCGCGACCTCGAGCGCGCGGCGAATGGCGGGCGACAGGTCGGCGATCGCGCGCGAGGTCCAGAACGCGAGCGCGACCGGGACGAAGAGCCAGTAGCGGAGCTCGTGTCCCTGCGGCAGGACTGCGACCAGGCCCAGGGCGCCCGCGAAGGAGGCGAGCGCCGACACCGGAACGAGACGTCGCCGCGCCGCGAGCGCGGCGCCGGCGACGAGCCACGCGAGCGTCCACGGGAACCAGCCGCCCAGCCGGTGGTGGGGGCTGTCTGCCGGGTTCGCGCGCGCGCCCATGTCGAGGCTCCAGACGTAGCGCTCGCCCGGGCGGAGGCGGTTCCACTCCAGCGCCGACGCCGCGAAGCGGACGGGTCGGGAACGCGGCGCGAGCCACTGCGGCAGATTCTGGACGCCGGAGTCCGCCTCGACGAGCGCGTTGGGGAAGAGTCCCGGCGCGAGCGGAAACTGCACGGGGTACACCGGATTGTGGAACACCAGCATGTTTCGCAGCGGCCACGCACCCAGTCCAAGCACGAGGGCGGCGGCCAGGACGAGCGCGCGGGTCCGGCCGAGCCGGGAGTCGCGCAGGAGCGAGGCGAAGCGCCAGAGGCCGGCGAGTCCGATCAGCCCGGCGATCGGCCAGGCCTGGAACTTCGAGAGCATCGCCAGAACGAGCGCGGCGACGAAGAGGAGCCCGCTCGCGAACGGCCGCTCGGACGCGGGTTCGAGCCCGTCGAGCGCGGCGAGCGCGAGCACCAGCCAGCAGGCGGCGAACAAGTCCACGTAGCCCGACGCCAGGTGGAGCACGAAGAGCGGGACGCCGAGCAGCGCGGTCAGGAGCCAGCGCAGGCTGAACGCGCGGCCGTGCAGCCAGAGGAGCCCGGCGAGCAGCCCGCCGAACGCCACGAGGTTCAGCGCGCCCGAGGCCGAGAAGCGGCCCGTCACCAGCACCAGCGCTCCCGCGACCACGCGCGGCAGCGCCGGGAAGCCCTCGATCACCGCGACCAGGCGCGGCTCCGGCGTGTACGACGTGAGCCCCCAGGCCGACAGCGCGCCGGGCAGGTGGTAGGCGAGAAAGTCCCAGTCGCGCGGGAAGTTCAGGAACGCGCGCAGAGCGAGGCGCCCGTACACCGCGGCGAGCAGCCCCCAGTGCAGCGCCGCGCAGGCGCTCGCGACGCTGACCCGCACGCGCGGCATGAGCTTCCTCCCGGATCGCGAACGGTCGGACTCTATCGCAGCCGCGGTTGCAGGCGCAGAAGGGTAACAAGCTCGACCCTGAGTCGACCGATGGGTGGAGAAGCGGCGGTCTCGGCCGCCGCGCTCGCACGCGGAGGA
>CAZMKX010000465.1:0-3782 GCA_964566375.1 uncultured Myxococcales bacterium | reverse complement strand
CGCCGAGCTCGTAGCCCGACGAGAAGCACGAGCCCGCGCCGCGCACGATCATCACCCGCACGTCGGAATCCTGATCGGCCTCGCGCAGGGAGCTGACGATCGCGCCGCGCAGCGCGTGGTTCAGCGCGTTGCGCTTCTCGGGGCGATTCAGGGTGATGCGCCGGACGTGCGGCGCGGGGTCGTCGACGAGCAGCACTTTCTGAGCCACGGGTGAGCCTCCTTGTTTCGGGACCGCGAGCTTTTCACCCGCGGGCCCCGTCACGCAAGGCGGATGCATCCGCGTCAGCGCTCGAGCGCGAAATCGTTGCCGCCCTTGCCCATGCGGTGACGCGGTTCATGGCGCGGGGCGACGGCCAACGATCACTGTGCCAGGGCGCGGACCCGGACGTACAGGGAATGGCTCGCGCCGCCCGTCCCAACGAGATTCAGAGTGCCTTGGTAGGCTTGGTCCCAGATTCCTGCGCACTCGAACTTCACGTCGATCAGCGTGCTTTCGTTCGGCAGCAGTGACAGGGGCATCGTGCGGCTCGGAAGGCCATCGACCACGAGCGTGAACTTGTCCGACCCCTCGAGGGTCGCACTGCCGTCGAAAGCGACGCCGCCGGCATTTCTCGCCGTGAAGGACAGGGTGCGTGTCGCCGGGCAGCGAGGAACCGTCACCGTTCCGGCGAAATTTGGATCGAGTTGCAGATCTGGGTCGAATGTTCTTCCTGAGAGGGAGACCTCGCTCGAAGCGGGCCCCCCGATCGGGCCGAAGCGGACCGTGATGGTCTGCTCGCCCGCCGATGACGGGTCGAACCGGACCTCGATCGGCACCGGCGCGTCGCCGGGCTGCAATGGCCCGTAGCTCGACGACCCGACGAATGAGAAGTCGCCGCTGCCCCCGCCCTCGAACGTCGCCTCGCCAGACAGAACCCCGTGCCCGATGTTCGACACCATGAAGGAGTGCGTGGCGGAATCTCCAGCGAGGGTGAGCGGGCCGAAGTCGAAGACAGTTGGCGTAACGAAGAGCACCGGCGTGTTTGGTGCGTTCAGGGTGGCGCGAATCTCGACCGTCCGATCGCCGTGGAGCGCGAGCCGGAGCTTCGGCGGCTTGCGGCCCTTCGCCGCCCGAAGCTTTCCGGAGAGTTCCCCCACGGCGAAATCAGATGATTCGTCGAGCAACCCGAACAGACGACCATCGGGGGCGAGCATTGCGACGCCTGTGATCGAGAGCGCGGGGAATTCGGTTCCGCCGATCGAGGCCTGGCCATTGCCCGCGATCGTGTAGGCAGGAAGCCCGAGCCCGGGATCGGCGCCGACTACGAGATCCGAGAGACGGCCCGCCTTGATCCCCTTGCCGGATAGCTTTCCGGTGAGACTGCGGCCGGTCGCCTCTGGAAGACTCGACTCCACACGCCAGCCTTTGAGCTTCACACGCTTCGAAGCGCCGCCGGTGCGCTGGACCGTCGCGTGCAGCGTCATCGTCGTGAACGACCGGTTCGGCGCGCCGCCGACGAGCGTGAGCTCGCCGATCTCCGCCTCCGAAATCGGATCCGTGAGACTCAGTGTCCCCTCGAGTCTCCCCTTCGCGCCGAGACTGACCGGCTGATCGGCAGCGATCACGAAGAACGAGCCGATCTCTCGCGAGAAGCCGAGGCACGGCTTTCCCGTGACAGGAGCGTCCAGCGTTCGCGCGGTCGCCGCGACCGGCGCGCCGAAGTGCACGAGCAATGCCCCCTCGTCCGCCCCGGAAAGGGAGAACCACCAGGTGCCTGCGATGCTGTCGAAGCTTCCAGCATGAGCACTCATCGCGCTCGCAGCGAACACGACCAAGCCGACTCGTCTCGCGACACGGAATGGTGACAGGTTGATCATGGTGACTGTCACTATACGGATCGGAAATGGGCGGAAGAAGATGTTTCGACAGTCACTCCGCAAGCTCCCTTGCGGATCAGAGGAGATTCGCTCAGTGAGAAGCTCGCCTCGGCGTCAGCGCTCGAGCGCGAGGTCGTTGCCGCGCTTTCCCATGCGGTGTCGCGGCCGGCACGCGAGCAGCATTTCCCAGCCGGTGCCCGCGAGCGCTGCGTCTACGCGCGCGCGTTCGGCGTCGGTGAGCGCCGCGTACGCGTCGAGGGGGCGCTGCACCATCCACAGCGCCTACGGCCGGCACATGGCCGTGAGATTCGTGCCGCGGTACGTCGTTTCGAGCATGCCGATCGCGCGCGGCGGCGCGGCGCCCGGATTCGCGTCTGCCCACGCGTCGATCCTGCGGACCGCCTCGAGCACCATCGGCACTCCGTCGGCCATCACGCGCAGAACGGGCTTCAGCGTCTCGGCGATGGCGTCGTTCGCGAGCCAGCCCTTCTGGTCGAGCGGCGGCCGGTTCATGCGCTCGATCCAGCAGCAGACGCGAAACGCCGTCTCGAGCAGGAGCCGCTCCGGCACCGCGTCGCGGAACAGGTGCCCGTAGAACGGACCCATCAGGGCGCAGTCCGCGAGCGACATCGAGTCGCCGAGCAGGAAGCGATTCGCCCCGAAGTGCGCTTCGAGCGCGTCGAGCAGCGCCCGCAGGTGCGCCTCGATCGCGGGCGCGGTCGCGTCGCTCACACCGAGCAGATTCTTCGCCTGGGCCATTCGGTCGGCGAACTGGTTCGCCGCCTCGCGGTTGCCGCTGCCCAGCGCAAAGTCGGCGCGCGCCTTCTTCTCGCTCTCGGGGAAGCTCCAGCGATAGTGCATCGCGGGCAGAAGCGCGATCTCGTCGCCGTAGAGCTCGATCAGGTACGCGACCACGCGCTGCACCGGCGTCGTCGGAAAGAGCGGCGGATTCGGGTGCGCGGCCTCGAGCCGGTCGAGGATCGTGCTCGTGTCCTGCCACGCCTCGCCATCGGGGGTCATCAGCACGGGAATGAACGCGACGCCCGTCTTCTCGACGATCTCCTTCATGTTCGGAAGCACCTCGCGATACCACAGGCTCTTCTGCGGCAGCGCGGGTCGGACCTTGCCCGAGAAGTAGGAGACGTCGGCGCCGTGATAGATGTAAGGTGACTTTTGCATCAGGTCTCCACGGATTGGAAGGAGCGGTGCACGGCGACGATTCCCGGCGCCGCGATCGCCGCCCAGGCCAGCAGCGCGAGCGCCACCCAGCCGGCGGGAAGGAACGCGAACGCCGCCGCCCAGCCGGCGAAGAAGAGCACGAGCTTGGCGACGGCGCGAAACGCGCGGGGGCCGACGTCGTCCGGCCCGCGCCGCCCGAGCGCGAAGCCCTTCGGCCGCCAGAAGTTCCCGTTCGCGAGCAGCAGCAGCACGAAGAGCGGCCAGGGAATGCCCTTCATGTCGACACTCGGTGGTGTATCCAGCGCGGCGTCCCGCGCGCCGGGCGACGCGAGTGCGGCCTGGATCTGCTTCCAGACGTGGTCCGGCATCGGTCGCTCCGTCGCGCCGCCGTTGTTTCGCCGGGTGGGCACGCCGCGCCAGCGGTACAGGACGCGGGGCTCGCGCGACAGCGCGATCACGCCGGGTTGGAAGTAGCCCTTCGGGTGTACGGGAGCGTCGCTCCCGCGCGAGAGCATTCCGCCCGCGTCGCCGTCCGGGTTCACGTACAGGTCGACCCAGCCGCGGGCCCGACACTGGTCGGCGATCTCGTGGTGCGGGTCACCGATCATCGGGAAGTCGACGCCCCAGCTCTGGCCAGCTTCCGTCGCGAGCGTCTGCGGCTCGCTCGTGATGCCGTAGATCTCGCCGCCGGCGTCGCGGATCGCCTTCACCACGCCGGTCTTCTGGTAGCCGCGCAACTCGCGGCG
>CAZMKX010000464.1:0-3789 GCA_964566375.1 uncultured Myxococcales bacterium | reverse complement strand
CCTTCGCGCCCGCGTACACGCTCTGGCGCGGCTCGCCGAACGCGGCGGTGCTCGCAGTGGCGACGATCGAGCCGCGGCGCTGCTCCCGCATTCGCGGCAGGACCGCGCGCGCGGCGTTCATGACGCTCGACAGGTTCAGGTCGAGGATCGCGCGCCAGCTCTCCGGCGGCGTCTCGAGGAAGAATGCCGGTCGGTTCCAGCCGACGTTCGCGACCAGCACGTCGAGCTCGCCGAACGCCTGGAGCACCGCACCGACGGCGGCCTCGGTCTCGCCCAGATCCGTCACGTCGGCCGGGCACACCAGAACCTGCGCCGCCCCGCGCGCGCGTGCCTCGGCGGCCGTCGCTTCGGCGCGCGGAAGATCGCGATCGACGATCGCGAGCCGGGCGCCCTCGGCTGCGAGCACGTGCACGATCCCCCGGCCGATGTTCGAGGCACCGCCCGTGACGATCACCGCCGCGTTTGCGAGTCCCAGATCCACGCCGCGCCCTCAGCCCGCCTTTGCGGCGAGCCCCTCCAGGACCATCGTCGCGATGTCGCGGGCGACCCGCGCCGGGGACTTCTTGCCCGGCTCGAACCAGTCGGCCGCCCAGTTGAGCGCCCCGAGGATCGCCATGCGAACGACCGACGGGTCGAGATCGCCGCGGATCAGCCGCGCGCGCCGCGCGTCGTCGAGCAGCCTGCGCCAGTCGTCGCCGTAGGCCCGCTGACTCGCGAGCTGGCGCTCGCGAATCGCCGGGGGAACCTGCCAGATCAGCTTGATCGTCGCCGACGTGTAGTGCTCCTGCTCGACGGCCATCACCAGGTGCGTCTCGATCGCGGCGCGAAGCCGCTCGAGGGGGTCCGCGTCCACGGGCAGGCTCGCGAGCTTCGCCTTCACCGCCGAGCGCGAGCGCTCGAGGCCGAGCTCCATCACGGCCTCGACCAGGCTCTCGCGCGAGTCGAAGTGGTAGTAGAGGCTGCCCGCCTTCATCCCGACGGCGCCGGCGATGTCCGAGAGGCGCGCCGCGGAATAGCCCTGGTCGCGGAACACCTGCGCCGCGGCGTCGAGGATGCGCCGGCGCGTGACCTCGGACTTGCGCTCCGGGGTCTCGGGCACCGCCGCGACGGCTCGCCGCTTCGCGGCGCGCGTGCGCGCCTGCACTCAGCCCGCCGCCAGGAGCGCGTCGACCGACGCATGAAAGTGTACGAGCGCGGGCTCCATGCGGCCGTAGACCACGTCGGCGAGAACACCCGAGGCGAGGTTGCGCTGGATCTGCGCCATCACCGGGAAGTCCTCCGCATTCGTCACGCCGAGCAGCACGTCGAGGTTCTTCACGAAGTAGGCGCGCGCCTTGTCGGAGGTCACCGGCGACGGCGCGAAGATCGAGGTCGACACGCGGGTCCGGTCGACCGCGAGCGGCTCGAGTCGCCACAGCTCGTAGTGGTCGATCTGGTGCACGAGCACGGCGTTGGGCATCAGCAGGTACTGCGTCGTCGCGTGCGGCAGAAGCCGGCGCTCGCGCTCGTCGGACTTGGCGAGCTCGGCGTCGATCGAGCGGCGCACGCCGATGTAGCGCGTGTGGATCCCGTACTCGTCGATGATCCAGCGACCGGTGTGGTAGTGCGGCCCGATCGACTTCCGATGCAGCGTCGCGATGTGATACGTCTCGGTGAACGTGTCGACGACGAGCTTCCAGTTGATCGGGAGCTCCTGCACGCGTGTCTCGACGCACTCCGCCCGCTCGATCCCGTAGTCGGCGAGCTCGGCTTGTGCGCCCTGAAGCGCGTCGTCGACGCTGAAGTCCGCGCCCGCGCCGGCGCGCGCGAAGATCAGCCCGTAGCGCTCGGCCACGCGCACCGGCACGAGCCCGAGCGCGGCCTTGTCGAGATCGTCGAAGCCGCGCTCGGCGCCCGGCGTGCCGCGCAGACGGCCGTCCAGCCCGTAGGTCCAGCCATGGTAGGGACAGACGACCGAGCGCCCGGCGCTCCCGCAGCCGTCGACCAGCCGCGCGGCGCGGTGGCGACACACGTTCGCGAAGCCCCGCAGCTCGCCGTCGTCCTGTCGCACGACGAAAATCGGAACGCCTCCGAGCTCCGCGGTCAGGTAGTCTCCGGGCTGCCGACACTCCGCCGTGAAACCCACCAGCGCGGGCAGACCCCGGAACAGCAGCTCGAGCTCGCGCTGGAAGCGCTCGGGCGAGGTGTAGGCCGTCGCGGGATTGCGCACGCTGCGCTCACCGAGCGGACCGGGGGCGACGGCGGCGGGGTCGGTGAGGCGGCGGATCAGCTCGCACTGGCGTTCGGCATTCATGTGGTGCAGGAATCTAATCTCGATTCGAAAACAGGGCAAGCGAATTCCAGGGAGGACGCATGGCGATCGATTTCGGACTGATGTTCGGCTTCCGGAACCCCGCCCGCTGGCGGCGGCCATTCCCCGAGATCTACCGCGACGAGCTGCGCGCGATTCGCGAGGCGGAGGGCCTAGGCTACGACACCATCTGGCTGACCGAGCACCATTTCTCGGACGACGGCTATTCGCCCTCGGTGCTGCCGATCGCGGGCGCGATCGCGGCGCAGACCGAGCGCGTGCGGATCGGCACGTTCCTCGTGCTGCTGCCGCTGAACAACGCGATCCGGCTCGCGGAGGACGTCGCGACCCTCGACGTGATCTCGAACGGGCGCATCGATCTCGGCGTCGGTCAGGGCTACGCGGTGCACGAGTACGCCGCATACGGAATCTCGCGCAAGGAGCGCTACTCGCGCTTCGTCGAGGGCCTCGACGTGCTGCGCGGGCTCTGGACCCAGGACGCGTTCAGCTACCGCGGCCGGCACTACCAGATCGACGACGCGCGGCTGATGCCGCGGCCCGTGCAGCGACCGCACCCGCCGCTCTGGATCGGCGCGCGCGGCGCGAAGGGGATCGCGCGCGCGGGCCGGCTCGGCGCGAACCTGCTCGGGCTCGCCAGCCCCGAGATGCAGGCGATCTACGACGCGGCGTTGCTCGAGCACGGCCACGACCCGCGGACGAAAAACGCCGTTCAGCTCCACTGGGTGCACGTCGCGCGCTCGGCGGACGAAGCGTGGGCGAACGCGGGGCCGCACTTCCACCACGTGCTCGAGACGTATGGACGCTGGATCGGTGCGGCGGGCGACTTCGAAGGCGACGCGCTGGTCGCGACCGTGCCACCGCTCGCGGAGCTGCGAACGACCGCGAAGCCCCTGCTCTTCCCGCCGCTCTTCGGCACGCCCGACGAGGTGGCCGCGGCGCTCTCGCGCTCGATCGCGCAGGTACGCACCACGCACCTCTGTCTGGCGATGCACCTGCCGGGCATGGACCCGCGGCTCGCGCGGGCGTCGATGGAGCTCTTCGCGCGCGAGGTCGCGCCGCGTCTGCGCTGAAGGCGGAGCGCGCTTACGCGAAGCTGCGCAGCAGCTCGCGCAGCGCCTCGAGCTCCGACGCCACGCGCTGCGCCGCACCAAGCGCGACCTTCGAGACCTCGCGGTTCTCCTGCGCCGCGCGGTCGACCTGACCGCCGACGGCGCGCGCGGAGTGCGCACTTCGCGACGCGTCCGCGACCGAGATCGACATCTGCGCAGCCACGCCCGAGAGCTCGACGGCGCCCGACGCCGACTTCGCGCTCGCCTGCGCAGCGCTCGCGACAGCGCGCGCGATCGCTTCGGTGCGGCCGACCGCCGCCGTCAGGCTCGACGAGATCTCCGCGCTCGTGCTGGTCTGCTCCTCGACGGCCGTCACGATCGAGCGCGTGTTCTCGTGCATCTCGTCGATCATGCGCACGATCGCCTCGG
>CAZMKX010000463.1:0-3790 GCA_964566375.1 uncultured Myxococcales bacterium | reverse complement strand
TCCCCGGCGTTGCGCACGCCGAGGTCGATCTCACCTGGGAGCCGGCCTGGAGCCCGGCAATGATGTCGGAAGCCGCGAAGCTGCAGCTCGGGTTCTAGCGCGGAGCGCTAGCGAACCTCGACCTTGAAGAGCTCGCGCACGTTCTCGCCCAGGAATCGCCTGCGCGCGGGCTCCTCGAGCAGCCCGCCGAGCTCCTCGACCTCGCGCATGTAGCGTGCGGTGTGGTCGGCGTGCGGGTAGTCCGACGCCCAGAAGAAGCGGTCCGCGCCGAGCAGGTCGACGAGTGCGGGGATCGTGCGCTCGTCGGGATCCGACGAGATCCAGCAGCGCGTCTTGAAGTAGTGACTCGGCTTCTCGGCGAGCGGAACGCGCTGCCCGATGAACGTCGACTCGTACACCGCGTCGAGCCGGTCGAACCAGTAGCCGATCCAGCCGGCGCCGGACTCGAGGACCACGATCTTGAGCCGCGGAAAGCGGTCGAAGACCCCGAAGTCGAACAGCGTCGTGAACGCGTGGCGGACGCCGTCGGCGGCGGTGACGCTCGCCAGGAGCCTCGCCTTCCGCATCAGCGTGAAGCGCGTCGAGGCGATCGCCGGCGGCTCGAAGGCGGGGTGGATGGCGAGCGGAACGTCGAGGTCCTGCGCCGCCGCGAAGAGCGGGTCGTGCGCGGGATGTCCGTGCGGAAGGTGAGACCAGGTGAACGGGACGACGAACGCGCCGCGGCAGCCGTCGCGGACCGCGCGCTCGAGCTCGCGCGCCGCAGCGGCGGGGTCCGAGAGCGAGACGTGCGCGATCGGCACGAGCCGCCCGCCGGAGTCGCGACAGAA
Organism: uncultured Myxococcales bacterium; assembly: GCA_964566375.1. Classification (GTDB taxonomy): domain Bacteria; phylum Myxococcota_A; class UBA9160; order SZUA-336; family SZUA-336; genus VGRW01. The sequence continues at coordinate 2,963 of CAZMKX010000463.1, read as the reverse complement.
GTCGGCGATCCAGCGGTTGTAGGCGCGGCAGTACGCATCGGAGAGCTCGGCGTCGGGAAGCTCGGCCTCCCACAGGATCCCGATCGTCGGATACAGCACCGCGGCCTCGAGGTTCTCGGCGTCGAGTCGCGCGAGCCGCTCCTTCATGTCCATCGAGCCATGGGGCGCCCCGGCCAGATACGTGCGCGCGGGGTTCGGACGCACGTCTTCGATCTCGGTCTTGCCCATCGCGCCGAGCGTGCCGGGAAAGCCCTTGCTCGAGAGCAGCGAGGGCCGACCGCCGATCTCGAGATACTCGAGCCCTTCGTCGTCGACTCGGATCCGGAGCGCGCGATCGCGGAAGCGCGGCTCGAGGTAGCGCTCCCAAAGGTCGGGCGGCTCCAGGATGTGACCGTCCGCGTCCATCACGCCCGGGTACTTGATCCGATACACGTCGCGCATCGCCCGACCCTCCGCTTCCCGCGTGATCTTACCCCGTGGTTTCGCGCGGGTCGGGCTGGTAGCCTCGGGGCGATGACCCTCCGCTCCGCCCGGCGCGCTGCGCTTCTCGCCGCGTTCGTCGCGCTCTCGGGCTGCACGGCTTGGAGCGCGCGCGAGCTCGAGGAGACCCGTTCGGGGCTGATGGGACTGTCCGGGCTCGAGCTGCGCGAGTGCCTCGGCGTCCCGACCGACTTCGAGGTCGACGGCGACGTCGAGAAGCAGGGCTACCTCTTCGAGGTCCGCGACGAGGACGACGTCGGCTTCGAGGCCGGCCGCGTCACTGCGGGCATGGGCGGCGCGGCGTTTCCCGGCGAGCGCAGCTACGAGCCGCGTGGCTTCCCGCTCGACGACGGCCCGCCGCCATTCTGCCGGCTCGAGTTCGAGCTGACCAAGGGGCGCGTGACGCACGTCGCGGCCGAGGGCCGGACGCGCGAAGGCATGAATGCGGACGCGAGCTGCCTGATGCGCGCGCAGGAATGTCTTCCTCAGGCGGACGACGGCGGGAGCCCGGAGTAGACGCGCGCGCTGCGCGCGATCGCGCCCGCGAGCGCGTCGGCGCTCGTGAGACCGACGATCAGCGAGGCCGGCCGGGCGAGCCACGCGGCACAGAGCTCGCGGACGCGCGGCGCCTGCGGAAGCTCGCCGACGAGCGCGGCTTCGAGCGCGCGGAGCTCGGAGAGCGAGGCCATCCAGTCACCCACGAGCCGGACGCTCGAGAGCCGGCCACTCGCGTCGAGCGAGACGCAGGCTTCGAGCTCGCCGATCGGAATCGCGACCGGGCCGGCGCTCGCGAGGCCTGCGAGCTCGGCGTCGACGAGCGGCGGGGCGACGCCTCCCGCGAGTGCACTCCGCTCGGCGCTCGTCTGCGCCGGCTCCTCGATCGCGAGCCCGAAGCGCTCTGCGAAGCCGCTCGCGAGCGCGTTCGCGATTCGAGCAAAGTCGGTCGAGCGCGGGCGCTCGCGCGCCAGCCAGGTGGCTTCGGGCGCGGGCGGCAATCCCGGCCAGACCGGCTCGGGCTCCGCCGTTCCGCAAGGCGACGTCACCGCCAGCGTCGCCTGGAAGACCACCACGCCGCTCGGCTCGCGCCCCAGTGAGACGCTCGCGACACGGCGGCCGTTCGTCGTGAGGAAGTCGCGCCCGGGATAGACCGCGGGAACGCCGAGCTGTGCCAGGCCGGCCAGGAGGCCGCGCACGAGACGGTTCAGCAAGCGCGCGCCGGAAAGCTCGGACGTTTCGTCGAGCCACGCCCGCGGACCAGGAACGAGCGCGGTCAGCGAGACGACGCCGTCACCGTTGCGTGTCGACCGGCCGCCCGAGATCCGGCGGAGCTCGGTCGGCAGGCCCGAGCGACCGGGCCGCTGGAAGCGACCGAGCGACGCCGATTCTCCCGTGAGTCCGGCGATCACGAGCGCGGAGCTGCCGGCGACTTGCGCCACGCCCGCGACGACGTCGAGCTCGCGCGCGGCGGACACACCCGACAAGGCGATCAGTCGTGCGCAGCTTCGAGCGGGTCGGGTCTTCGGCTCGGGAGTCGTCGGCATCGCGGGCCCCTTCCGGCCCCTACGGCGACCGGCAGCTGCACTAGTTGCACACGAAAGAGCATTCCACCCGGATCGCCCTTCCCTATTCAGTCTTTCCTTCAATCCCACCCTTCCCGAAGCCGAAGCAGTGATGTCGGGGGGTCATCCCTCGGGGGAGAGCTGTGCCGGGGATCCGCGTAGTCGCGCGGAAGTGGATCGCGCCCTGCGCGCTGGCCGCCCTTTGCCTGCTCTTTGCCGGGAGCGCGCGCGCCCTCGGGACGCCCGCGGGAACAACGGTGAGCAACACCGCGACGGTGACTTTCCAGGTCGGCACGGACAGCTACGCGCGGAGCGCGAGCGCGGACTTCGTCGTGGACGAGCGGATCGACGTGGTCGTGACCTGGCAGGACGCCACACCGGTTCTGGTCGCGCCCGGCGACGTGGATCAGCGCCTCACGTTCCTGGTCACCAACATGGGCAACGGAAACGAGGCGTTCGCACTCGCGATCGACACGGTCCTCGGCGGCGACCAGTTCGACCCGGCGAACGGGCGCGTCTACATCGATGCGAACGCGTCGGGCGTGTACGAGCCCGGCGTCGACCCGCTCTACCAGGCCGGCCTGAACGAGCCTTCGCTCGCCGCGGATGGCGCGCGCCTGATCTTCGTCCTCGCCGACATTCCCAGTGCGGCCGCCGACGGCGATCGCGGCGACGCCTCGCTTCGCGCGACTTCGCTGACCGGCAGCGCGACCGGCACGATCGTGGCGGGCGCGGGCGATGGCGGCAGTGACGCCGTCATCGGCAGCGGAACGAGCGCGACGATCGGCAGCTATCTCGTCTCCGGGCTGTTCGTGTCCACCGCGAAATCGGCCGTCGTGAGCGACCTCGGCGGCGGCAGCACGCCCGCGCCCGGCGCCACGATCGTCTACACGCTCGTCGTCACCCCGAACGGCACGGGAACGA
>CAZMKX010000462.1:0-3790 GCA_964566375.1 uncultured Myxococcales bacterium | reverse complement strand
CGAGATCGTCGTCATCGTCATGAACACCTACGCGATGCGGATGGCCGCGGTCTTCACGATTTCGACGGCGACGATCGGTCTCCGCACCGGGTTCATGGCGCGTTGGATCGGCTGGCTCGGCTACGCGATCGGGGCGACGCTGCTCCTGGCGATCGGCATCACGCCGTGGGTGAGACTGCTCTTCCCGCTCTGGATCCTGCTCCTCAGCCTCGACATCCTGGCCAGGAGCTTCGGGGGCCATCGCCCCGCGGGAACCCCGTCGATCTGAAGGTCGAGAGCGCGTGATCTCGGTCTCAGCGCGGACGATCGAACGAATGCGCGCGACTCAGCCTCGTGAACTGAGTCAGATCCCTCGAGTCAGCGCGCGCGCCCCAGGTTCGATCCCGGGCTGCACCACCAACGAAGCGCGCGAGCCGCCGAGCCCCGGAAGGCCGCACGGTCCGGGCCCCCGGGGACATCGTCAGACGGCCAGCGGCGTAGCTCTCGTCTGGCCCGACGGAGCCTCATCGCCTCGCACCGCCGCACGTCGGTACAGGTGCACGGCGAGCGCCGTCACCCAGACCCACGGCGTCGCGAGAAAGGCCGGGGCCGCGGGGTTGATCCCGATGGCGCGGCCGACGGCCGCGAGAGTCACGAACACGACGGGGATCCCGGCGGCGTAGAACCAGGCCCAGCGGCGGTGGCCCTCGGCAGCGAACCAGCGCGCGATCACCAGGCTCGTCGCGATCAGCAAGAGCGTGCTCACCCCGCGCGAGGCATTCTGCACGGCTCCTTGCCAGGTGGCCTGCACCATCTCCGCTGTCGTGCCGACAGGGAATCCCGCGACCGGATCGGCGGTGAGCACGCCGCCGACGATGTACGCCAGCCCGAACAGCCCGAGCAGCCGTGGCGCCCACACGGCGCCGCGTCCCTGGTGCAGCACACGGCGCACGCCGATCGCGAGCAGCACCGTCAGCGCTCCCACCATCACCATGTTCAGCTGGTGGAGCCAACCGAGGTCTCCGGCCGTCAGCAACGTGAAGCGGTGCTGCTTCAGGTCGAAGCCGTCGCGCGTCAGCGCCTGGGCCATCGTCACCGCCACGTACAACGGACCGGCCACGGCTCCACACGCCAGCAGCGCGCGGGGCGGTAGTGTCTCGTTCTTCATCATGTCTCCTTCAGCTGGCTAGCGAGCCGGTGCGGCGGCGGGCTGGAAGAGCTCGACGACGTTGCCCGACGGGTCTTGGAGGAGGATCTGCTTGCCGCCCGGTCCCACGAGGAGGTCGTTGCGGAATGGAGCACCGGCCGCCCGTAGCCGCGCGACTTCGGCGTCGATGTCGTCGACGATCAGGTGGATGCGGTTCCAGCCGCCCGGTTGCGGCCTGGCTCCATCCGGCATCGGTCGCCCCGCGGAGCTGGTCGGTCCGCTGAGCAGCAACCGCAGGTTCCCGCGAGCCACGTCGGCGAAAGCCGGAGGGAAGCTCGTCAGAACTTTGAAGTCGAGGAAGCTCGTGTAGAACGCGACGGCCTTCTCGACGTCGTCGACCATGTAGCGGACACTGACCATCTCATTTCGGTCACTCATGACTTCTCCTTGGTTTCAGAGGGGAGCTCGCGCCGATCGGCCAACTCGATCACGAACAGGTGGCTGCCCCCGACTTGCGTGACCGTTCCTCCCTGCTGCACGGTGACGAGCTGCTCCCGGGTCAGCACGATCTCGTGCGTGTGAAACAGGGCTCTGGTCGACGCGAGCTTCACGCCCTGGGCTGGCGGCGCGTTCAGAACCGTTTGGGGAATCAGCAGATCGTGCGCGTGGGGCACGACGCCGGGACCGGAGTGGATGATCAGGTTGTCGGCCTCGCCGTCGCCGTCGCTCGGCGCCATTCCTGAAGTACACGCGATCAACGGTACGAGCTGCGCGGTCAAGACTGCGACGCCAACTCCCGCGATGAACGTCCTTCGATCGATGCTCTGGTTCATCTCAGCTCCGCTCGATCGCCGAGCGCGGCGAGCAGGAACCCGATGCGGGTCACCAGCTCCGCGGCCGTCTGCTGGAAGAGCGGGTAGGTCGCATCGTCGTCGCCGTCGTTCACCGCGGGGTTGGCGATGCTCCAGTGGATGGTCTCGGGGTGGCCGGGAAAGTCCGGACAGACCTCGCGCACCCGGTCACACAGGCTGATCACCCAGTCGAAGCGCTGGTCGACGAATGCGTCCAGATGTTTGGACGTGTGTGCGGACAGGTCGAGGCCGTGCTCGTCCCGCATCACGCGCACGGCGTTCGGGTGCACGGGCTTGGGATGGCTCCCGGCGCTGTACGCCTCGACGGCCCCACCCGATCGCGCGATCGCCAGCGCCTCGGCCATCTGGGACCGCGCGCTGTTGCCGGTGCACAGGAACAACACCCGCACCGGTCTCGCCGCATCCGGCGCGACACCGTTTGGTGGCGCCGCGGCGAGACGAAGTCCAGGGTGGAGCGCCCCACCAGTGGCGGACAGCATCTCACCGAAGCGTGCGAGATCCGCCGTGTAGTAGGCGTCCCGGCGGTCGGCCGAGCTGCGCCGCGCGGATACCAGGCGACCATCACGCAGCTTGCCCAGGTGGTACGAGACCAGGTTCTGAGGCTCGGCGACCAAGCCGGTCAGCTCGTGCACCGTGCGGTCGCTCCGGGCCAACTCCGCGAGGAGGCGCCAGCGCAGGGGATGCCCGGCGAGCTGCAGGAACTCACGCGGGGCGACATCGGGTTGACCGCTTGGCGAGCTCACAGGCAGGGATTTACATCAATTCCATTGGATGTGTCAAACAAAATTGATGCGACTGATCTGTCCGGCCGCGCGGAAGGGTCGCGCGCTTCTTGACCGGTCTGCCGCGCCACGCGAGGCTTGCGCCGTGAGCCCTCCCCTGCTCCCCCATCTAGACGACGTGGCGGGCGCGTTGGCAGGATTCGCCCAGCGACTCGGTCCGCGCTCGCACGACACGATTCCGGCGCTCGCGCACTACGAAGGCCGGGACATCGCGGCGCTTTTCCCCGCGCCGCCCGCGATCCCGGCGGACGTGCGCGTGCGCCGCCGTTGGACGCTCGGCGGCGTCGAGAGCGAGGACCTCTCGTTCCGCTCGCTGCACGAGCCGCTCGACCCCGACTTCCGCAGGCGCTACGGGCGCGACTACCCGGAGATCCACACCGTGTGGGCGCGGCGCATTCGACCGGCGGGAAGCGGCGATCGCCCGCGCCTGCTCTACCTGCACGGCTACATGCAGCCCGAGACGGTCGTCGAGGAGGTCGTGCTGCTGGCGGCGCTCGCGCGGCGCTGCCACGTCGAGATCGTGCACATGCAGCCGCCGTATCACGGCCGCCGCAATCCGCGCCGCGCCTGGCTGCACGGCGACCGCTTCTGGACCGGCGACGCGGTGCGCAGCGTCGAAGCGCTGCGCCAGAGCCTGCTCGATGCGCGCACGTTGCTCGGCTGGATGCTCGCGGAGAGCGACCGCCCGGTCGGAGTCGCGGGACTGAGTCTCGGCGGTCTCCTGACTTGCGGGCTGACGTGTCTCGACTCACGCTTCGCGTTCTCGATGCCGCTCATCGCGCACATGGACATCGGCGCCGTTGTGGCCGACGCCCCCGTGCTCTCGCGCATGCGGCGAGAGCTTCGCGCGTTCGGCTGGGAGCCCTCGGACTTCGGCGCGTTCTTCGATCGGATCGGCTGGAACTCGCTCCCCGCGAAACTGCCGCCGGAGCAGATCCGCCTGTTCGCCGCGAGTCGCGACAAGTTCTTCGATCCGAAGCTCGTGCAGGCGATGGCCGATCGCTGGGGCG
>CAZMKX010000461.1:0-3795 GCA_964566375.1 uncultured Myxococcales bacterium | reverse complement strand
GACTCCGCGCTCGTCGACCTCGAGCTCGGCCTGTTCGTCGTCGCCGACGGAATGGGTGGTCACGCCGCGGGCGAGGTCGCGAGCCGCGTCGCGGTCGACGCGCTGGCTTCGGCCATGCGCGCCCGCCCTCGGCCGGCGCGTGCGCGCGACGAAGCGGAGATCCTCCTGCAGGCGGTGCACGATGCGAATGCCGCGGTGGTGCGCGAAGCGTCGGAGCGCGGAACGCTGGGCATGGGCACGACGCTCTCGGCGGTGTGTCTGCGCAAGCGCGCGGCCGCGATCGCGAACGTCGGTGACTCGCGCGTATACCTGGTCTCGCGCAAGGGAATCTCGCAGCTCACCACGGATCACACGCTGGTGATGCAGATGGTCGACCGCGGCCTGCTCACGCACGCGCAGGCGCGGATCCATCCCGAGAAGCACGTTCTGACCATGGCGATCGGCACTCCCGGCGTGCTGGAGCCGCAGCTCCTGCACGCGAAGGTTCCCGCGGGCGGGCGCCTGCTTTTGTCCAGCGACGGTCTGCACGACCTGGTCCCCGACGACGAGATCGAAGAGCTCGCGAGGCACGCGGATCTGGATACGGCGGCTCGCCTTCTCGTCGACCGCGCCAACGAGCACGGCGGCTTCGACAACGTGACGGTGCTCCTGATCGAGCCCTGAGCTCCGTCATTCCGTGCCTTCGAGCACGCCCAGGAAGTCGAGCTCTCGGTAGGCACCGTCGAGGTCCATTCCGTAGCCGACGACCCAGCCGGTCGCGACCTCGAAGCCGACGTGGTCGAGTCGGAGCGCAACGCGGCGGCGCACGGACTTGCTGACGAGCACGGCGATGCGCACCGAGCGCGGCGCGCCGCCGCGGACGAGCGCCCCCACCGCCTCGAGCGTGCGGCCTTCGTCGGCGATGTCGTCCGTGATCACGACGTCGCGTCCCCGGAACACGCTCGAATCGAAGCCGTCGAGAACGACCTCGCGCAGCTCCGTGCCGTGGCTGCGCCGCGCGCGCACCTCCACGCGCTCGGGCGCGAGGCCGCGCGCCTCGAGCCCGCGCGCGAGCCGTGCGGCGAAGCGCCGCGCACCCTCGGCGATCACGACGACCAGCGGCGTGCGATCCGCGAGCGACGGCGCGAGCTCCGCGGCGATCCCATCGATGCGCGCATCGACCTCGCGTGCGGAGTGCACCTCCCGCACGCGGCGACTTCGGGCTTCTTCGAGTGACACGGCGCTGGATCGTATCCTCCACTCGCCCGCGCGCGCAAAACGGCCATGCGTCGCGTAGAGTCGCGACGTGGCCATCGTTCCCGTTCCAGCCGCTACGGTGATCCTGATTCGCGACTCGGAGGCCGGCCCCGAGGTGCTCCTGCTCGCGCGTCACGCGAAGAGCGTGTTCCTGCCCGACACGTACGTCTTCCCCGGCGGGCGCGTCGAAGACGAGGACCACGCGCTCGCCGAGCGGGTCGCAGGTCTCACGCGCAGCGAGGCGGCCGCGCGGCTCGGCACGGTTCCGGCGGAGCAGGCGCTCGGCTTCTTCGTCGCGGGCGTGCGCGAGACCTTCGAGGAGTCGGGGATCCTGCTCGCGCGCAGGCGGGGCAGCGCGGAGCTTCTCGACGCGGCCGCCGCCGGCTCGCTCGCGCGCCACCGCCTGGCCGTCCAGAACGGCGACGTCTCGTTCCGCGACCTGGTTCTCGACGAGGATCTGGTGCTCGCCGCGGAGCTTCTGTCCGTGCACGCCCACTGGATCACGCCCGAGGATTCCCCGCGTCGCTTCGACACGATCTTCTTCGCGACCGAGACCCCGAAGGGTCAGCTCGCGCTGCACGACGGAGTGGAGCTCACCGACCACGTGTGGCAACGACCGTCACAGGCCCTGGCGGACTTCCGCGCGGGGCGCAGGCAGATGATCATCCCGACCTGGGCGAACCTGCAGACGCTCGAGGGCTTCCCCACCGCGGCTGCGGCGCTCGCGGCTTCACGCCGGCGGCCGATCGTCCCGATCCTGCCCGTCATGGTCGAGCGCGACGGTCAGCGCCGGGTGGTGATCCCCGACGATGCAGGCTATCCGACGACCGAAGAGCTGGTCGGCGAGGCACGCAGCTGAGGCTTGCGCGGCCGGCCGGCCGGCGCGAGGTTCAGCGACGGCGATGCGTGCCGTCGTGGTTCTGGGGGGATATGGCCGGCTCGGGCGGCTCTGCGTGCACGACCTTGCTTCCCGCCTGAGCGCGGAGCTGGTCGTCGCCGGGCGCAACCTGCAGCGCGCCGAGTCGCTCGCGCTCTCGCTCGGGGAGCGCGCGCGCGGCGTCTACGTCGACGTGCAGAATCCGCGCACGCTCGCTCGAGCGCTGGAGGGCGCGGGCGCCGTGCTCGCGTGCACGGCAGGAGACTCGCTGCTGGCGCTTCAGACCGCGCTCGAGCTGCGCGTGCCGTTCGTCGGCGTGTCGCCGCTGCGACTCGAGGCGCGAAGCCGCGCGCACGTCGCCGAGCTCGCGTGGCGCGCGCAGGTTCCGGTCGTGCTCTGGGCGGGCGCGCTGCCCGGCTTGCCCGGAATTCTCGCCGAGGCGCTCGTGCGTCGCCTGCCCTCGATCCGGAAGCTGCGCGTGGCGTCGAGCGTGCACGCCGAGTCGGGCGACCCTTTGTTTGGGCGATCGCGCGCCCGTTGGTTGCCGGAGCTCTGGCGCTTCGCCGACCCGATCGGCGTGCGGCCGGTCCTGCCGGGTTTCTCGGCGGATCTGGAGGGCTTCGCGGAGAGTCACTGTGTCGATACGCTCGAGTTTCTCGAGCCTCCACGCGGATGGCTCGGACGGTCCTTGCAGCGGCTCGCCGGACACGGAGCGGCGGCAGGCTTCGCCCTGGAGGCGCTCGCGGAGCCCGAGGCGTCGATCGAGGTCTTCGCCGCGAGCCCGCTGGTTGCCGCGGCGGCACTCGCGAGCACGATCGTCGCGGCGATTCTGGCGGGGGGCGTGGTGCCCGCGGGGCTCTCGGCGCCGCGAGAGGCGCTGAATCCAGCCTTCGCGCTCGCCGAGCTCGAAAAGCGGGGCGTTCGCGTCAGCGCAGCTTCGCGTTGAGCCGGTCGCGAAGCGGGCGCATGCCACTGGTGCGGATGCCGCGGCTGCGGATCGCCTCCGCCATCGAGCCGTCGCTGTAGATCCGGTGCTCCTCGTCGCGCTGGCGCCAGTCGCGCGTGATGGACTCGAGCTCCGGCCCGCCCTCGGCGCAGTGCGTGATCAGGTAGCCGAGCCCGGGGCCGAGCCGATCGATGCGCGCGCGGTTGTGCGCGAGGCCGGTGCCGGGCTTGAACGAGAGCGAGTCCGCCTCGAAGTGATCGAAGATCGGGAAGCCCGCAGCCTCGGCCGCGCCGATCCGCCGCTCGTACTCCGCGAGCCGCCCGCCCAGGTTCAGCACGCGCGCTTCCTGCTTGCGCAGCCGAGGGATGAAGGCCGGCAGCTTGAACTCGTGAGCGAGCCGGAAGTACACGTCGACGAACTTCACGTCGAAGACGGTACCCATGTGCGCGTCGATGTGGGTCACGTCGACGCCGGCTTCGAGCGCGCGGTGGATCTGCGCGCGCAGCTCGCGGTCGACTTCCTCGGGGTCGGCGTTGTCGACGACTTCGCGCACGGTGCGCCACATTCCGCCGTCGGGCGCGACCAGCGTCGGCACGTCGCCGCGAACCGGGCCCCAGCGATGACCGTCGTATTCACAGTTCAGTGTCAGGTGGACGCCGAGGTCGAGCTCGGGACGCTCGCGCGCGATCCGCGCCATCTCGGCGAACCCCGGACACGGCACCATGATGCTGCCGCA
>CAZMKX010000460.1:0-3804 GCA_964566375.1 uncultured Myxococcales bacterium | reverse complement strand
ATCATCCACGTCTCGCGCTCGGGCCTGGCGACGCTGATCGGTGTCGAGGTGACGATCGGGCACGGCTGCATCGTGCACGCCTGTACGCTCGAGGATCGCGCGTTCGTCGGGATGGGCTCGGTGATCCTGGACGGTGCGCACGTCGAGCCGGAAGGCATGCTCGGCGCCGGGTCGCTGCTCTCGCCGGGGAAGCGCATCGCTGCGCGCGAGCTCTGGCTCGGCCGGCCCGCGCGCTTCGTGCGCCGCGTGCCGGACGCCGAGCGCGCGGTGCTCGACGAGCAGAATCAGCACTACGTCGAGCTCGCGACCGAGTACCGCGAAGCGCTGACGAAGTTCGCGCCTTGATCTTCATCCTGCTCACCGGCCTCGCCGCCGGCTTCGGGCACGTCCTGCTCGGACCCGACCACGTCGCGGCGCTGGCGCCGTTCTCCGTCGAGGCACACCAGCGCGCGTGGGTCGTCGGGCTGCGCTGGGGACTGGGACACGCGCTCGGGATCATCGCCGTCGCGCTGCTGTTCGTCTGGGCCGCGGATCGGCTCGACCTCGCGCTGCTCGCCGGCGCCGGTGACTACCTGGTGGGTGGAGTGCTCGTGGCGGTCGGCGCCTGGGGGCTCTGGCACGTGAGTCACGCGACCGACCACTTCTCGCGCGCATCCGACGGCCGGCACGAGCACGTCCATGCGACCGCAGCGCTGTCGATCGGAACTCTGCACGGGCTGGTCGGCACCGGCAGCACGCTCGGCGTCCTGCCGGCCGCGGGCATGCACAGCTTCGCCGAGTCGGCGGTCTACCTGGCGGGCTTCGGCGTCGGGACGATCGTCAGCATGATGGGGATCGCCTGGCTCCTCGGCGTGCTGGCGCCGCGCGAGGAGGGCAGCCGTGCGTACCGGAGGGTCTTCGTCGCGGCATCGCTCACGTCGCTCGCGCTCGGCGTGGCCTGGATCGGGCTCGCGCTGGCGGGTGTGAAGCTTGAGTCCGGCTGAGCGCAGGACGCGAACCGTCGCACTTCTGGCGCTCTGCGCGCTGGCGTGCACCGAGCTCGGTCGGCCACGCGGGCCCGCGCCCGGGGCGGAGCCGTGGCTCGCCTGGCAGTCGCCGCTCGGGCGCGATCACGCGCTCGCCGGGCGGATCTACGACACCCGAGAGCGTCGCTACCGGACGCCCGTCGAGGTCGCGGTGCTCGCCGGCCGTGCCGACTTCGTCCTGCTCGGCGAGAAGCACGACAATCCCGACCACCACCGCTTGCAGGCCTGGCTCCTCGACACGATCGCGCGGGGCGGGCGCAAGCCTGCCGTCGCGTTCGAGATGATCCCGCGCGATCGCCGCGGCGCCCTCGAGGCCGCGCTCACGGCCTCGCCCGGCGATCCCGACGCGCTCGGCGCGGCACTCGACTGGGCCGAGAGCGGCTGGCCTCCGTTCGCGCTCTACCGGCCGGTCTTCGCGACCGCGCTCGCCGCCGGCCTGCCGATCGTACCCGGCGACCCGAGCCGTGCCGAGCTCGGAAAGCTGCGTCACGGGGGTCTCGACGCGCTTCCGCCGGGCGAGCGCGAGAGGCTCGCGCTCGATCCTCCGCCGTCGGCCGAAGCGGTGGCGCGATTCGCCGAAGAGGTGCGCGAGGCGCACTGCGGCATGGCGCCCGAGGCGATGGTCGCGGCGATGATCGACGTGCAGCGCGTGCGCGACGCGACCCTCGCCGATGCGCTGCTCGGCGCATCCGGACGCGATGGCGCGGTGCTGATCGCCGGCGCAGGGCACGTGCGCCGGGATCCCGGCGCGCCCGTGTACCTGGCGCGGCGCGCGCCGGATCGAAACACACTGCTGGTGGCATTCGCGGAGGTTCCGCGCGCGGGCGACGCAGCGCTCGATCCCGCCGAGGCCGGCGACGGCTTCGACCTGATCTGGTTCACCCCGCGCGTCGACGACGAGGACGCCTGCGAGCGCTTCAAGCAGGAGCTCGAGAAGCTGCGCGCGCCGCTACCCGCGCCCCGGTCTTGAGCGCGGCGCGTGTATAGTCGACGCGTGGCGGCGATTCCGGCGTTCACGCTTCGCGACACCGACGGCCACGCGCACGCGAGCCCGTCGCCGCGCGCACAGCTGCTCGTGTTCGCGCACGCGGGCTGCCCGACCTGCGAGGCGATGCTGCCGGTCGTCGAGGCGGCTCATGCCGCCTTCGGCGCGAGCTGCGACGTCCGGGTCGTCTCGCAGGACGAGGACGGCGGTCGCGCGCTTCGCGAGAAGCACGGCGCGCGCGTGCCCTTCCTGGACGATTCCGAGCTCGAGGTCTCGTTCGCGGCCGGGCTCGACGCGGTTCCGACGACGGTTCTGCTCGCGCCGGACGGCGGCGAGCTCGCGCGCTTCGAGGGCTTCGCGCGCGCCGACTGGCGCGAGCTCTTCGTCCGGCTCGGCGAGCTCACCGGCCGCGCGGCGCCGGAGCCGGATTGGTCGACGCTCCCCGAGCTCCGGCCCGGCTGCGGCTCGCGCACGAACGATCCCGAGATCGCGGAGCGACTGGCGGCGCGCGCCGCCGGAAGTCCGCTGCGGGCGCGGCGCATCGAGATCGGCGCTGCGGACGACCCGTTCGAGTTCCTGTTCGACCAGGGTCTGACGGACGGGCTGCCGGTGGTGCCCCCGACACCGGAGCGAGTCATGCGTATGCTCGCCGGCACCTCGCGCGCGCCCCAGGACGTCGTGGCCGAGGTCCCCCCGAACTACGCGCCCGCAACGGTCGAGAAGATCGCGATCAACGCCGTGATGGCCGGGTGCAGGCCGGCCTATCTTCCGGTGGTGATCGCCGCGCTCGAGGCGGTCTGCACGAGCGAGTTCAACATGCACGGCGTGCTGGCCACGACTTTCTTTCCGACGCCGGTCCTGATCGTGAACGGCCCGATCCGCGCGCGCATCGGCATGAACTCGGGCATGAACTGCCTGGGGCAGGGCAACCGCGCGAACGCGACGATCGGCCGCGCGGTGCAACTGGTCGTGCGGAACCTGGGCGGCGGACGCCCGGGCGAGGTCGACCGCGCGACGCTCGGCCAGCCCGGCAAGTTCACGATGTGCTTCGCCGAGAACGAGGAGCGCAGCGACTGGGAGCCGCTGCACGTGGAGCGCGGCTTCGCGCGCGACGACAGCACGGTCACCGCGTTCGCGGGCGGCGCGCCGACCGGCTTCATCGACCAGCTCGCGCGCGACGCGCGCACGCTCGCGACCAGCTACGGCCTCGTCCTCGCGGGAGCGGGGCATCCGAAGCACTACATGCACGGAGAGATCGTCGTCGTCGTGCCGCCCGAGCACGTCGACACGTTCAAGCGCGATGGCTGGACGAAGAGCCAGGTTCGCGCGCGCATCCAGGAGGTCAGCGCGCGACCGCTGCGCGAGCTCGTGCGCGACCCGTTCTGTGCCGAGGGGCTGCCGGCGGAGCTCGTCGAGAAGCTGGGGGCCGACGCGGCCATCCCGAAGTTCCGCGCGCCGACCGACATCACGCTCGTCGTGGCCGGCGGCGAGGCGGGCAAGTTCGGCGCATACTTCCAAGGCTGGGTCTCCGGGCCGCTGGGCTCGATCATGACGACGCGCAAGATCGAAGAGGGGGCAGGGCAGTGACGACGACGATCCTCGATCCGACCGACGAACGGGTTCCGATCCGCCGCGCGCTGGCGGAGCGACACGGAAAAGTGACGGGCACGGTGGCGCTGCTCGACATCATCAAGCCGCGCGGCGACGTCTTCCTGGACCGGCTGGAGCAGAGGCTCCGCGCGCGCCTTCCGGCCGTCGCGTTCCGGCGCTACCGCAAGCCGACCTTCACGAAGC
>CAZMKX010000459.1:1295-3808 GCA_964566375.1 uncultured Myxococcales bacterium | reverse complement strand
CGCGTTTCAGGAGGCCGACGTCACGGGCATCACCTACCCGGTGGTGAAGCACTCGTATCTCGTGAAGAACCCGGCCGACATCCCGCGCATCATCCGCGAGTCGTTCTACCTGGCCACCTCCGGTCGTCCCGGCCCGGTGCTGATCGACCTGCCGAAGGACATCGGCCAGGGCCCGTGCACGGCGCCGTTCACCGACGTGCTCGACCTGCCGGGCTACACCGTTCCGGGTCGGGGTGATCCCGATCGCATCGCCGAGGCCGCGCGCCATCTGCGCGAGTCGCGCCGGCCGGTGCTCTACGTCGGCCACGGCGCGGTGATCTCGGACGCGGGCAAGGCGATCACCGCGCTCGCCGAGAAGCTGCGCGCGCCGGTCGTGAACACGCTGCTGGGGAAGGGCGCCGTCGACGAGACGCACCCGCTTCACCTGGGCATGTTCGGCATGCACGGCACGGCCTACGCCAACAAGGCGGTTGCCGACTGCGACCTGATCATGTCGATCGGCGGCCGCTGGGACGACCGCATCACCGGGCGCGTCTCGGACTTCTGCAAACGCGCGGTGAAGATCCACGTGGACATCGACCCGGCCGAGTTCGGGAAGATCATCCAGCCGGACGTCTCGATCCTGGGCGACGCGCGGCTCGTGATCGAGGACCTCGTGCCCCAGATCGAGATGGCCGACACCGCCGAGTGGCTGGCGCAAATCGCGCGCTGGCGCCGCCAGTTCCCGCTCAGGTACCCCAAGCAAGGGGGGCTTCGCGCGCAGCACGTCCTCGACCGCCTGAACGAGATCACGAAGGGCGAGGCGATCATCGCGACCGACGTCGGCCAGCATCAGATGTGGGCGGCGCAGTTCTGCCTGACGCGCAGCAACCGCAGCTGGCTCTCGAGCGGCGGCGCGGGCACGATGGGCTTCGGATTCCCGGCTGCGATCGGCGCGCAGTTCGCGCACCCGAAGAAGAAGGTGTGGGCGGTGGTCGGCGACGGCGGCTTCCAGATGACCTGCTCCGAGCTCGCGACCGCGACGGTGAACAAGCTGCCGGTGAAGTGCCTGATCATCAACAACAACTACCTGGGCATGATCCGGCAGTGGCAGGAGATGTTCTACGACAACCGACTCTCCGGTGCGGACCTCGAGGGCAACCCGGACTTCGTGAAGCTCGCGCAGGCCTACGGCGCGAAGGGCCTGCGCATCCGCCGGCCCGCCGACATCGACCGCGTGCTGCGCGAGGCTCAGGCATGGGACAAGGGACCGTGCATCGTCGTCGCCGAGGTCGTGAAGGAGGACAACGTCTTCCCGATGATCCCGGCCGGCGCGTCGCTGTCCGAGATGCTGATCGAGAAGCCGAAGCACCGGCTCGAGAAGCCGTCGGGGAGCACCTGAGATGGCCGCGGCAGCCCTGGTCCCGCCCGCTGCGACGGCGGCCAAGCCGAACGTACACACGATCTCGCTGTTCGTGAACAACAAGCCGGGCGTGCTCGTGCGCGTCTCGCTCGTGTTCTCGCGGCGCGGCTTCAACATCGAGAGCCTCGTCGTCTCGGCCGGCGCCGAGGGCCGCTTCTCGCGCATGACGATCGTGTGCTCGGGAAACGCCGACGACCTGGGCCAGATCATCAAGCAGCTCGCGAAGCTGGTCGACGTCGTGCACGCGATCGATCACACCGGCGACGAGAGCTACGAGACCGAGATCGCCCTGGTGAAGCTGTTCGCGCCGCTCGACAGCCGCACGCAGATCCTGCAGATCGCCGAGCACTTCAAGGCCAAGGTCGTCGACTACGGCTCGGACTCGCTGATCCTGCAGGTGCACGGGCCGAGCGAGAAGCTCGACGCGTTCATCGACCTCCTGCGGCCGTTCAAGCTCGCGGAGCTGGTGCGTTCCGGAAAGCTCCTGATGGCGCGCGGGATGCGCGTCACCTAGCGCGCTCTCCCTAGAGCATGGCGTACAGGATGGCGGCGAGGACGCCGTACGAGATCCCGAACACCGAAACGGTCAGCGCGGTCGCGGTCAGCTCGTCGTAGCGGGTCACCTCGGTTCTCCTCGGGTCGCGCATTGCAACGACTTGGAGCATGCAGGAGGGAGACTCACCGGGCTGTGAAGCGTTTCATACCCGGAGCGGGTTTTCTCAGCGCCCCAGGACGAGCGGGCCGAGGAGAGTGATCGTGACGACGATCGTCACCACGCCCGCGACGTCGAGCACGATGCCGTGGCGGATCATCCTCGAAAGGGGGATCCGCCCCGAGCCGTACACGATCGCGTTGCAGGGCGTCGACACCGGCAGCATGAATCCGAGCGACGCGCCCATCGTCGCGCCGAGCGCCGGCAGGACCGGGTCGATCCCTGCCGATTGCGCGAAGGCGATCACGACCGGCACGACCATGTTTGCCGACGCCGTGTTGCTCGTGGTCTCGGACAGCAGCGCCGCGAGCGCGGTCGAGAGCGCGAGCAGGCCGAAGGCGGACTGCACGCCGAGCAGGCCCGTGAGCGAGCGCCCGAGCGCCTCGGCGAGCCCTGTCT
>CAZMKX010000459.1:0-1195 GCA_964566375.1 uncultured Myxococcales bacterium | reverse complement strand
ACGCCGAGCTCGCGCCGGATGAAGCCCAGCCCGATCAGGTTCGGCGGCGTGCCGACCGGCGTCGCCATGCCGCCGATCGACGCGGCAAAGGCGTTCGAGAGCAGGAGCGCCGTTCCGTAGCTCGCCGGCAGCGCGCTCCCGGCGCGAGTCTCGAGCGCGCCGAGCAGGGAGACGCCGATCGGGAACATCATCGCGACCGTCGCGGTGTTGCTGATCCACATCGAGATCGCGCCCGCGACCGCCGCGTACGCGACCAGCACGCGCGCGGGGCTCTCGCCGACACCAGGCAGTGACAGGATCGCGAAGGCGAAGCGGCGATCGAGGCCGTGGAAGAAGATCGCCTGCGCCAGCATGAACGTGCCGATGAACAGGAAGATCAGCGGGTCGGCGAAGGGCGCGAACGCGACTCCGGCGGGCGCGACGCCGAGCACGACCGCGGCCGCCACGCCGAGGAACGCGGTCATGGCCATGGGGATGGCCTCGCTGACCCAGAGCACGACGACCGCACCCATGATCGCCGCGAGCCGATGGGCCTCGGGCGCGAGCCCGAGGTCGGCGAGCCAGAGCGCGGCGAAGGCGAGGGGCGCGATCAGGAGCCCGGCGCGCTCGCGCGCGAGCTCGAATCCCGAGCTCTCGCCCTCGTCCGCCTCGCGCTCCATCTCGCACCCCCTCCGCCGAAGCGGCCGCGGCAAGAATACCCAGCCCTGCGGCATTCAGGCAGCCGCGCGCGCGGTCGATGCGACGTCGTATGGCTCTCCAGCGGGACGCCGTGGCGCTGCTGTCGCTCGTTTCCGATCTCGTCATCGTGCTCGACGACGAACTGCGGATCCGTGGCGCGAACTCCGCCGTCGAAAGGCGCCTCGGCTACGCATGCGAGGGCCTCTCCGGGCGCGAGATGGCCTCGCTCGTCAGCGCGGCGCAGCAGGAGATCTGGCGCGGCCTGGTTTCGGATGCGCGCGGGTCCGCCGCGGGAGTCCGGCACCCGCGCGAGGTCGAGCTCAAGCTCTTGCAGTGCGACGGCGGCGAGCTGCCGGCCTCGGTCGCGCTGCACCGGCTGGAGGACGCGCACGGCGGAACGCTCGTGGTGATCGCGCGCGACGCCAGCGATCGCCGCCGGCTGCGCGCGGAGCAGAATCGCGTCGAGGTCCTGGAAGAGGCGAACTCGGCACTTCGCGAGGCGATGCTCCACGCGGAG
>CAZMKX010000458.1:0-3814 GCA_964566375.1 uncultured Myxococcales bacterium | reverse complement strand
CTTCCGTCTCGGCGACAGCGAGAACTTCTGGCAGATGGGCGACACCGGGCCGTGTGGGCCTTGCTCCGAGATCCACAAGATCACGGACCGCGCGATCTTCGAGAAAGGCGGCGATCCGTCGGGACCCGGCTTCATCGAGATCTGGAATCTCGTCTTCATGCAGTTCGAGCAGGCGGCCGATGGCTCGCGGCGCCCGCTTCCGAAGCCGTCGATCGACACGGGAATGGGACTCGAGCGCATCACGCGCGTGCTGCAGGGCGTCTCGAGCAATTACGACACGGATCTGTTCCGGCCGCTGATCCGCCGCACCTCCGAGATCGCGGGCAAGCCCTACGGCCTGAAGCCGGACAACGACGTATCGATGCGCGTGATCGCCGATCACGCGCGTGCCTGCGCCTTCCTCGTCGGCGACGGCGTGCGGCCGTCGAACGATGGACGCGGCTACGTTCTGAGGCGCGTGCTTCGGCGTGCGGCGAGACACGGCGTCCTGCTCGGGATCGACCACCCGTTCCTCTTTGAGGTCGCGAACACCGTGATCGACGAGATGGGCGATGCGTATCCCGACCTGGCGAAGCGCCGCGCGTCCGTGACCGACACGATCCGGAAGGAGGAGGAGCGCTTCGAGAAGACGCTCGGCCGCGGTCTCGCGCTTCTCGACGAGGGCATCGCGAGCGCGAGGAAGGCCGGACAGAAGCAGCTCTCGGGCGACGTCGTCTTCAAGCTCTACGACACGTTCGGTTTCCCGACCGATCTCACCGAGGACATCCTGCGCGGGCACGGTCTCGCCTACGATCGCGCCGGCTTCGACGCGAACATGCGCGAGCAGGCCGAGCGCGCGCGCGCGGCGTGGAAGGGTACGGGCGAAGCCGCGCCCGCCGAGGTCTACAACGCGATCGCGGGCGAGCTTCGCTCGAGCTTCACGGGCTACGACGCGACGTCGGGCACGTCGACGGTGCTGGCGCTGCTTCGCGGGGGCGAGCGCGTCGCCGAGGTCGCCGAGGGCGACCGCGTCGAGGTGATCGTGGCAGAGACTCCGTTCTACGCCGAGAGCGGCGGACAGGTCGGCGACGTCGGCGTGATCGAGAGCGACGAGGGCCGGATCGAAATCGAGGACGTCCAGAAGCCGGTGGACGGCCTGATCGTCCACCAGGGCCGCGTCGCGCTCGGCCGCTTCGCGACCGGCGATGCGGTCCGGCTCGAGGTCGACGGAGACGTTCGCGCTGCCACGGTCCGCAACCACTCGGGCACCCACCTTCTGCACTGGGCGCTGCGCGAGGTGCTCGGGCCGCAGGTGACTCAGGCGGGCTCGCTCGTCGGTCCCGAGCGGCTGCGCTTCGATTTCACGCACGACGCGAGCCTGTCCGACGAGCAGCTGCGCGCGATCGAGGACCGCGTCAACGACCTGATCCTGCGCAACCTCCCGGGACGGGTCGCCGAGAAATCGTACAAGGAGGCGCTCGCGTCGGGCGCGATGGCGATCTTCGAGGAGAAGTACGGCGACCGGGTGCGCGTGGTGAGCTTCGGCCCGTCGACGGAGCTCTGCGGCGGCACGCACGCGCACGCGACCGGCGATCTCGGCTCCTTCCGGATCGTCGCGCAGTCCGCGATCGGCGCGGGCGTGCGGCGAATCGAGGCGCAGACCGGCCGAGGCGTGCTCGAGCACGCGCGGCGCGAATCGCGCACGCTGCGCGAGGCCTCGGACCTGCTGCGCGCGACGCCGTCGGAGCTTCCGTCGCGCATCGCGAGGCTGATCGAGCAGCAGCGCGAGCTTGAGCGCGAGCTCGAGAAGACGCGCGCGCAGATGCGGCGTGGCGGAAGCACGGATCCGCTGCAGCACGTGCGCGAGGTCGGAGGCGTGAAGGTCCTCGCCACCGAGATCGAGAGCGCCAACCCGAAGGAGCTCCGTCAGCTCGTCGACGAGCTCAAGCAGCGGATCGACTCGGGGATCGTCCTTCTGGGCGTGCGACACGAAGGCAAGGCCGCGCTCGCGCTCGGCGTCACGAAGGACCTGGTCGGCCGCTTCTCGGCCGGCGATCTCGTGCGCGAGCTTGCGAAGGAGGTCGGCGGCACCGGCGGTGGTCGCCCCGACTTCGCGCAGGCGGGTGGGCCCGAGACCGAGAAGCTGCCGGGCGCGCTCGAGCGGCTCTTCGCGCTCGTGGCCGCAAAGGCGTAGCGCACGCCGTTACGAGCCGTCCGCCTCCGGCTCTTCGGCGGGCTGCTGCGCGGCCGACAGGACGTCGAGCTCGGCCTGGGCGGCCTCGCGCACGTCTTCGTCGGGCTCGAGCAGCAGCGCGCGGCGCAGCGCGTCCTCGGCGCGAGCCGTCTGGTTCAGCCGCGCCAGACAGATTCCCAGCCGCGTCATCGAGCGCGCGCGGGAGCTGTGGGCCGGGAACGTCGTCAGCGCCTGGTCGTAGCGCCGCGCCGCCGAGTGGAAGTCGTCCTGATCGAAGTAGAAGTCCGCGATGTCGATGATCTGCGTCGCCAGCCGCTCCTCGCACTCGGCGAGTCGATCGCGCGCGTCCGGAGTCATCTCCGAGCCCGGGAAGCGGTCGATCAGCGCTCGGAACTGCGCCGCCGCCTCGCGCGTGGGCGCCTGGTCGCGGTCGGCTTCGCGCATCTGGTTGTAGGAGCACAGGCCGTTGCGGTAGAGCGCGTAGGCGACCTTCGGGTGCGACGGATGAAGCTCGACGAAGTCGTGGTAGTAGCTCGAGGCTTCCTCGTACTGCTCGCGCTCGAAGTGGATGTCGGCGATCGCGAGCTCCGACAGCACCGCGTACTCGCTGTAGGGGTAGTTGTCGATGACCTCCTGGAACGACTCGATCGCCTTGGGGTAGTCGACGTCGTTGAAGAAAAAGAAGACCGTTCGACCCTTGAGCAGCTCGACGCCCCGTTGGTAGTAGGATTCGGCGGACGGGAGCTCTTCGTCGGGCGGAGCGGTTGCGCATGCGCAAAGAAGGGCGATCGTCAGGGCCACGACGCCGAGCGCGGCTTTCGCAGGCGCGCCGGGCGGGCTCGCCTCGAGGTCTCTAAGTAGGCGATTTTTCACGGATTTCGCAAAGTAGGGGGCGCGCTCGTCACTGTCAACGCAGCGCCCGCGCGGCGCCCCGAGAAGAGGATTTGAGATGCCACAGAGCAAGAATCTCCCCGATATCCGCATGGTGGAGCGCGAGAAGCGCCGTCAGGGTGCCAACCGAACCGTCCCGCCGGACGTCGCGAGCTTCACCGACCTCGCCGCGAACGCCTCGCGCCCGAGCGACGAAGAGGTCGAGAAGCTTCGCGCCGACCTGATCGCGGAACGCGAGGTGCGCAACGTCCGGATCGAGCGCTTCATCAAGGAAGGACCGCTCAAGCCCGCACCTCGCGCGGTGGTTCCGGTCTCGGAGAACGACCTCTAGGAGCGGAGACCGCGTCGTGATCAAGGAGCGCCTGGGCTCGGACGTCGATGCGGTCGTGTATCGCATCTTCCCGTTCGTGCGCTCGTGGAACGTGCACCCCGACACGTTGACTCTGACGGGCGCCGGCGTCTCGCTGTTCGCGGCCGGGGCTTTCGCAGCCGACCGGAGCTTCGCCGCCGGACTTCTGCTCATGGTCGCCGGCTTCTTCGACCTGGTCGACGGCCTCGTGGCGCGCCAGCAAGGGCTGTCTTCGAGCGCGGGGGCGTTCTTCGACTCCTCGCTCGACCGCTTCTCCGACCTCGTGATCTTCGGCGGCATCGCGGTCGCGGCGGCGGCGGCGGGGGACGCGCGGGGCGCCACGCTGGTGATGTGGGCGATCACCGCCTCGGTGATGACGAGCTACACGCGCGCGGCCGCCG
>CAZMKX010000457.1:0-3818 GCA_964566375.1 uncultured Myxococcales bacterium | reverse complement strand
CCGCCGCCGACGATCAGCGCCCGGCGCGTCATTCAGCGCGCGGGCTTGTCGACACCGTCCAGATCGGCGAGCGCTTCGCGGGCGGTCCGCGCGCAGCTCAGGTAGAAGCCCTTCGCGATCGCCGACCGCTCGCTGCCCGCGATCGCCTCGCAGAGCTCCGCCTCGGTCTGCCAGGCGTCGCGATCCTCCGGGTCGGCCTGGCGAAGCAACACCGCGAGGTGTAGTGCGCGTCGCGCTTCGCCGCCGATGAAGAGCATCCCCACGCGCTCGAGCATAGCTTCGCGCCCGGCCAGGGTCACGAGCTCGCGCGCCACGGCTCCGCGCGGCTCGGGCATCAGCTCGGCCGGGTTGCCGCCCCACCAGCCGGCGTACGAACGAAGGACGTCGCGCACGATGAATGCCGCGCAGCCACTCGTCTCGGCCAGGTACGGTTTGCTCGCCAGGCTCGCCGGCAGGTGGATCTCCGTCTCGACCACCTCGTCGGGCCAGAGACCTTCGTTCAGCCGCTCGACGACGGCGTCGTGCAGGAAGCGCAGCGCGCGCGCGGTCTCGCTCAGCACCTCGAGCGCGTAGTCGCCCTCGAGCAGCTCTCCGTGACCCGGAAGGACCCAGCGCGGCCGGTGAGCCGCGACGGTGTCGAGCGCCTGCGCCCAGCCGAGGGCGTAGCGCTGCGTCCGGTTCGGATGACCGGCGTTGGGCAGCGAGCCGATCAGCAGGTCGCCGACGAACGCCACGCGCCGATCGGGCAGGAACACCCACGTCGCGTCGTCGGTCTCCGCCGTCGCGTGATACAGCTCGACCCGCTCTCCCGCGAGCTCGAAGTCGTCGCGATCGCGATAGGTCCGGTCCGGCGGCACGAGCCCGCGCGGGAACGTGTTCATTCCGCGCGGCAGACGGAGCTGCCGGCGGTTGACCTCGTTGTTCCAGCGCCAGGTGCGCTGATAGCGGAGCAACCGACCGAGCACGTTCTCGTGCGCCCAGACCGTCGGCCGCGGCCGGCCGCGGCCGCGCGCCTCTTGCACGAAGGTGGACGCGCCGCCGACGTGGTCGACGTGCCCGTGCGTGAAGACGATGTGCTGGACCGGCTCGTCGGAGACCCGCCGCAGCGCCTCGATCACCTGGGTGCCCGACTGCGACGACCCGGTGTCCACCGCCAGCGCCGCGCCGCCGCCCCACACGAGCCCGACGTTCGCGGCGCCGTAGACCAGACCGATTCCGTCGGTGACGCGCTCGAGCGTGCCGAATCGCGCCGGGTCCAGCACTTCGTCAGGCTTCTGCACGTTCGAGAACCCCCGCGCACCCGGGCGGCCGCTTCGACGGGGACGCACCTCGTCCACCGGAAGCTCTCTTCGGAAGGCCGGCTTCGCGGATTGACGCGCGGCCGAGTGCCGCGGCGCGGCGCTCAGTCGACGCGAAGCGGGCGGACGACGCCGCCGGGTCCGTCCGTTTCGGGGCTCATCTCGAGCGGTGCCGTACCCTCGCGGAACGGCAGGAAGAGCGCCTGCTCGTCGCCGGGCGGCGCCAGCAGGCCCGTCGCCCGGTCGACGCGCGCGAACACGATTCCATCGGGAACCGGGAAGTCCTTCACCGGCTCGTCGCGCAGCGCGTGCTTCATGTAGTCGAGGAAGATCGGCGCCGCGGTGCGCCCACCCGTCTCGTTCCGGCCCAGGTTGCGCGCGCTGTCGTAGCCGACCCAGACACCGGCGGCGATCTCCGGCGAGAAGCCGACGAACCAGGCGTCGTGGAGGTCGTTGGTGGTGCCGGTCTTGCCCGCGACCGGGCGGCCGAGTTCCTTCAGCTTCGTGCCCGTGCCTTCCTGGACGACCGCGCGCAGCATCTCGGTCATCAGGTAGGCGTCGACCGGGTCGAGCTGATAGCTCGGCGGAAGTCCCTCGCCCTGCTTCGCCTCGGCGGCCTGGCGCAGCTGCTCCATCACGCGCTCGACTTCTTCGCTCGTGCTGCTGCTGCTTCCGCTCTCCTCGCTGCCCTGTCCCACGGGAGGCGTCTCGCTCGACGACTGGCTCGCGAGGAGCGGCACGTCCTTCGCCATCACGCGGCCCGTGCGATCGCGCACCTCGAGGATGAAGATCGGATCGATGCGCTTGCCGCCGGCGGCGAACGGCGTGTACGCCCGCACCAGCTCGGCGAGCGTCACCTCGCTGTTGCCGAGCGCCAGGCCCAGATTCATCTCCATCTTCGAAGAGATGCCCAGCGCCGTCGCCATGTCGCGAACCGGCGCCAGGCCGATGTCCGAGAGGATCCGGATCGTCGCGGCGTTCCGCGATTTCGCGAGCGCCGTGCGCAGCGTGATCGGGCCGAGAAAGTCCTCGGAGTAGTTCTCGGGCTTCCAGGCGTAGCCGCGCGAGTAGTCCTCGTACACGATCGCGGTGTCCTGCACGATCGTCGCGGGCGTGTAGCCGCGCGCGAGCGCCGCCGCATACACGATCGGCTTGAACGACGAGCCCGGCTGGCGGCGGGACTGGAGCGCCCGATTGAACTCGCTCTGCGCGAAGCTGTAGCCGCCGACGACGGCCTGCAGCTGCGCCTTCTCGAGATCGACGGCCAGAAGCGCGCCCTCCGCGAGCGGTCGCTGGTAGAGCGCGTAGCGTGGCGACTCCTCGCCGGAGCTCACGTTCTCGAGCTGGACCAGATCCCCGACGTGCAGCGCCTCGCCGACACGCGACACGCGCGCGTACAGGCCGTCGCGCGCGGGGTTCAGCGGTCCGGCCCAGGCGACGTCCCTCAGTCCGAGCGTCGTGCGCGCGTCGGGTCCGAGCGCGAGCTCGACCTTCTGCGCGGAGTCGTCCACCGTGACCACCAGCGCGCGCACGGTCGCGTCCTCGGCAGGAACGACGGCCGCGTTGCCCGCGCCGATCTCCGCCATCACGGCGGCCCACTCAGCCTTCGGGACGTTGCGGATGGGCCCGCGATAGCCCATGCGACGGTCGTGCTCGCGCAGACCCTTGCGCACGGCGCGCCAGGCCTCGATCTGATCGTCGAGATCAACGGTCGTGTGCACGGTCAGACCGCCGGTCAGGACCTGATCGCCGCCGAAGTGGTCCATCAGGTAGCGCCGCACCTCTTCCACGAAGAACGCCACCGCCGCGTCGCGCTCCTGCCAGGTCGGGTGCGCGTACACGAGCGGCTGCGCGCTCCAGGCCTCGGCCTGCTCCGCCGTCAGGAAGCCGCGCTCCACCATGCGGTGTAGGACGAGCAGCTGCTTGCGGCGGGCCATCTCGGGGTCGACGTGCGGGTTCCACTCCGCCGGCCGCGGCACCAGTCCCGCGATCACCGCGGCCTCGTATACCTGCAGGTCGCGCGCGGACTTCCCGAAGTACGTCTGCGCGGCGGCTTCGATGCCGTACGCGCCGGCGCCGAAGTAGATCTGGTTCAGGTACAGGTAGAGGATGTCGTTCTTCGACAGCGACTGCTCGATCCGTCGCGCGAGCACCATGTCCTTGAGCTTGCGCCGGTAGCTGCGCTCCGAGCTGAGCAGGAAGGTCTTGGCGACCTGCTGCGTGATCGTGCTCGCGCCCTGCGCCTTGCGCCCCTGCACCAGGTTGGTGAAGGCGGCGCGCAGGATGCCCGCGTAGTCCAGGCCCTCGTGCTCGTAGAACGCGCCGTCCTCGGCGGCGACGAACGCGTCGACGACGGGCTTGGGCACCTCTTCGATCGGGATGATGATGCGCCGCTCGGTGGCGAAGCTGGCGATCTCGTTGCCGTCGACGTCGAGCACGCGCGTGATCAGGTTGGGGCGGTAGTCGCGCAGACTCTTGATCTCGGGCAGGTCCTTCAGGATGAAGGCCCAGAACAGGCCG